>SBHJ01000109.1 GCA_006226465.1 Alphaproteobacteria bacterium
GGGCGACGAGGTGCTGGTCGTTACTAACCAGACGCCGTTCTATGGTGAAAGCGGCGGGCAATCGGGCGATGCGGGCAAGATTTCCGACAATGGCGGGCTCAAGGCCGGCGTGTCCGATACCAGCAAGCCGCTTGGGCGCCTGCATGTCCACCATGCACGGATTGAGGCCGGCAGCATCGCTGGGGGCACGACCGTGCATCTCGAAGTCGATGCTGCGCGGCGCGATCGCATTCGGGCCAACCATTCGGCCACGCATCTGGTCCACGCAGCTCTGCGCAACCGGTTGGGCGACCATGTGACGCAGAAGGGATCGCTCGTCGCCGATGATCGCTTCCGCTTCGACTTCTCGCATCCCAAGCCGTTGAGCGCCGACGACATCGCCGCAATCGAAGCCGAAGTGAATGCCGAAATCCGCGCCAACGAACCGGTTTCGACCCGCCTGATGAGCCCGGACGATGCCATTGCCGCGGGGGCCATGGCGCTGTTTGGGGAGAAGTATGGCGACGAAGTGCGCGTGCTCTCGATGGGCAGCACGCAGGACGGGGGCCTTAGCTATTCGGTCGAGCTGTGCGGCGGTACGCACGTCAAAGCTACTGGTGATATCGGGATCTTCCGTATCGTTTCAGAAGGCGCTGTCAGCTCCGGCGTGCGCCGGATCGAGGCGTTAACGGGCGAGGCGGCGCGTGCTTGGCTGGTCGATCGCGAGGAGGCGTTGAAAGCGGCGGCCGGAGTAATCCGCGCAACTCCGGAGGAAGTACCGGCACGCCTTGCAGCACTGCTCGATGAGCGCAAGCGGCTGGAGAAAGAACTGGCCGAGGCCAAGAAGGCGCTGGCGCTGGGTGGAGGCGGCTCAGATGGCGGGCCGGCCCCTACAGACGAAGATATCGGTGGCGTGAAATTCAGCGGTCAGGTTCTGGAAGGGCTCGATCCCAAGGAACTGCGTCCCTTGCTGGACGAAGCGAAGAACCGCATGGGTTCGGGCGTAGCGGCGATCTGTGCGGTGAACGATGGCAAGGCGGCCTTCGCCGCTGCCGTTACCGATGATCTGATCGCACGTTTCAACGCCGTCGAACTTGTTCGCGCTGGTGTCGAGGCATTGGGCGGCAAGGGTGGCGGCGGTCGGCCGGACATGGCGCAGGGCGGCGGCCCCGATGGGTCGAAAGCGACGGAAGCGATCGAAGCGGTGAAGGCGCTGCTGTCAGCCTAGCCTTGTCGATCGCGCCTCTCGCGAACCAGCAGGTCTCGCAGGTCGTTCTCGACTGCGGCAAGATCCCTAAGCTCGCCACCCTGATCGCGATGCTCAATGATCTCGCGCAGGCTTTCCTCGATGGCATGTGCTGTTCCATGCGCATTGTCCGTGCTCGCGCTTTGCTTTGCATGGCCTGCCAGCCATAACAGTTCAAATGCGCGGCGAATGTCGAGGAAGCTGTCCACCATCCGCGCTAGGAGTTCCGGGTCGGCCCGCCATTCGCTGTTTCCACCATGGAGCTGCGTCACATATTGTCCGGCCCCGAAACATTCGAAGCCGACGCAACCGGCGAAGCCTTCCTCCTTGCGCCGATCGTAGATCGAACATGAACCATCTGGTCGTAGGCGAGGACAAGCCTCGCCGCGCTCCTTGCTGGCGGCAAATCCCTCCATTGTCTCGGACGGGAATGCGATGCAGCACAGCGCGGCGCAACGCGTGCAATCCGACCGTGTCTCGATGGCGATTGCCATGGTGTGACTATTGCGAGACCGGGAGCGAGCTGGCGCGCAGCTTGGGCTTGTAATCCAGCGCGCCGTCGCGTTCGATCTGGATGCGGAATTCGTCGCGCTTCTCGTGGATCGAGGCGATCACGGGGCCCATTGCTACACCGATATCGACCAGCACGGCTTCGGAAAGTTGGAGCGAACTTTCCAGCGTTTCAGGTACGGCATGGCTTGCCCCGGCACGATAGAGTGCAGCGGCATGTTCGGTGTCGCGCGCACGGGCGACGATCAATAGGTTCGGATAGGTCTTGCGCAGCTTTGTCGTAAGGCGTTGCGCCAGCACCGGCTCGTCCATGGTCAAAACCACCGCAGGCGCGGTCTCTACGTCCAATCGCGACAAGGCATCGCCACGCGCGGCATCGCCAAATGCCGTGTGGTATCCTGCACGCTTGGCCTCTTCGATCAGGTCGGCGTCGGAATCGAGTGCAACATAGGGTTTGCCGTGCGCGGCCAGCATGTCCGCAACCAAGCGGCCCACGCGCCCGGCGCCAACGATGATCGTGCGCGGCTCTCCGCTTTCGTCAGGAGCTATGTGCGGCACGGGTTCGACACGCCGTGCGATCATTCGGCCAAATCGCGCAAGTAGCGGCGTCACCGTCAGCCCTATCGCAGTGACGATCTGCCAGAATTGCGCCGTACCGGGCTGGATCAGCATGGCCGAACTTGCGGCGGCAAGGACAATCAGCGTGGTTTCGCTGGGGCTCGCCATCAGCACGCCGGTTTCAGCCGCGGTCGAACGCCGCGCACCCATCAACCGCAGCAGCAGGCTGGTGACGATTGCCTTGAAAACCAGCACCATGACCACCGCCAGCAAGATCATGCCCAGATGGGCCCAGATCATCGTCAGGTCGATGCTCATGCCCACCGTAATCAGGAAGATGCCCAGAGCCAGCCCCTTGAACGGATTCATGATGCCTTCCACCTCGCCGTGATATTCGGTTTCGGCGATCAGCAAGCCGGCGATCAGTGCCCCAACGATGGGAGAGAGGCCGACAGCGGCGGTCGCCAGGCTCGCGCCGATCACCACCAGCATCGATGCGGCGAGGAAGAGTTCGGGGCTCTTCGTACGTGCAGCTTGAGCAAACAGGCGAGGAAGAGCAATCCGCCCAACCACGAGCAGGCCGACAATGACGAGGCCACCCTGCCAAAGGGTCTCAACTAGCCCTTCCCATCCTTCCGACTGCGCGTGCGGAGCCATGGCCCCGAGCACGAAGACTATTGGCACAATCATCAGATCTTCGAACAACAGCATCGACAGGGCTGCCCGGCCAACCGGGCTGTTGGTGCCTGCGATCGGCAGGACAATGGCGGTCGAGGAAAAGGCGAGGGCAAAGCCCAACGCCAATGCGCCGGTCCAATACTGCCCCAAAATTGCGAGGAAGGTGGCAATGACCGATCCGATTATCAGCAACTCCAATGCACCCAGCCCAAACACCAGGCGCCGCATCTGCCATAATCGATCGAACGAAAGTTCAAGCCCGATCGTGAACAACAGCAAGATGATGCCGAATTCCGCAAAGGGCTCCAGCCCGGCGGGATCGGTGATGGTGAAATATTGCAGCCAGTCGTGTTCGAAGGCGAGCCTGCCCAGACCATAGGGGCCGACCGCAATCCCGATCAGGATAAAGCCGATTACCGGAGTGATGCGGAAGCGAGTGAAAACGGGAATGACGATTCCCGCCGCGCCCAGGATCACCAGTGCGTCGGACATTGCCGGGGAATGTGCCAGTTCGCTCGCCATACGGCTGACCTAGGCGGGAAGCCTACGCTTGTCACGTCATCCGATGGCGACGACCAGGTTGGATT
>SBHJ01000019.1 GCA_006226465.1 Alphaproteobacteria bacterium
GGACGGTTGGGGGTTATGTCGAGCGACGAGCAACGCCTCTTGATGCTGATTGACGATGAGCCGGCGCAAACCCGGCTGATCTCGGCGCTCGCCGCACGCGAGGGCTGGCGCACGGTTGTGGCCGCCGATTCGGACACCGCCATCGCCATGCTCGGCACGCGCGAGGGGATGCAGCTATCGGCGATCATCCTCGACCAATGGGTCCCGGGTGACGACGCCTGCGAGTTGATTGCCGAGCTCAAGGCGCGCCGCCCCGCCCTGCCGATCCTGATGCTCACAACCAGCGCTTCACCGTTGTTGGCGGTCGAAGCGATGCGGTCCGGCGCAACCGACTATCTCGTCAAGCCCGTCGCTCCCGATCGCCTGATGGAGGCATTGCGCGCAGCGACCGAACAGGGTTCCGCGCAAGATGAACTTGCCCCTCTGACTGAGAAGATGTCCTCGTCGCTCGATTTCGACGCGATGATCGGCACAGCACCCAAGTTCCGCACCGCACTGGCGCAGGCCGCCAAGGCGGCGCGCGGCCACGGCAATGTCCTGATCGAAGGCGAAAGCGGAACTGGCAAGGAAATGCTGACCCGCGCCATGTTCGCTGCCAGCCCGCGCGCCAAGGCACCGTTCCGGATCATCAATATCGGCGGGGTGCCCGCCAATTCGCTCGAATCCGTGCTCTTCGGTCACGAGCCGGGAGCTTTCCCCGGCGCCTTCGACCGCCAGATCGGCGTGCTGCAATATTGCGACGGCGGCACGCTGGTGCTCGACGAGATCGACCGCTTGAACGACGACCTTCAGCAGCGCTTGCTCGACATTCTCGAAAGCGGGATCGTGCGCCCGGTGGGAGCCAAGCATGGCTTCCGCGTCGATGTCCGCCTGCTGTGCGCGAGCAATTTCCCGCTGCGTTCTCTGGTCGATAACGGCCAGTTCAATGCTGCACTGCTCGATCGGCTGGCGCCGACCACGATCGAGCTGCCGCCCTTGCGCGAGCGCCCCGGCGATATTTCCGCGCTGACCCGCCATTTCCTCGCCAGGATCGGCGAGCAACCTGGCCTGATGCACCTCGCGATCTCGGACGACGCACTGGCACTGCTCGCCAGCTATGACTGGCCCGGCAATGTCCGTCAGCTGCAGGCCGTGTTGTTCCGTGCCGCCGTGTTTTGCGACGGCCAGTCGCTCACCACTGCCAGCTTCCCGCAATTGTGCGAGCTGCTGGGCGAACAGCAGGAGCGGACCAACCCGATCCACGAGGGCGTGGGGGTGATGCTCTATACCGAAGACGGCAACCTGCGTCCGCTCGAAGATATCGAGGCCGATGTAATCCGCCTCGCCATCGGCCATTATCGCGGCCGCATGACCGAAGTCGCCCGGCGGCTGGGGATCGGGCGCTCGACGCTCTACCGCAAGCTCAGCGATCTCGGTATCGAGAGCGCCGCGTGATTTGATTTCGCGGCCGCTTGGCCTAGCGGACCCTGCAGGTCCGATTATTCCGGCAAGTCCCCGAAGTCCGTCAACGCCGCATCGCGCAATCCGCGCCAGACATTGCGCGCTTGCACTGTCTCGAACACGTCGTGCACCCGCAGGATCTGCACCCCGGCATTCATGCCCGCAATCGCCAGCGCCACGCTGCCGCCCAGACGTTTCTCAACCTCGGCCTCGTTCGATAGGGCACCCACCATCCGCTTGCGGCTGCCGCCCAGCAAGATCGGCTGGCCCAGCGCATGGAACAGCGGCAGTGCGTTGATCAGCGCGAGGTTTTCAGCCAGCGACTTGCCGAAGCCCACGCCCGGATCGAGAATGATCTTGGAGCGCGATATTCCCGAAGCAATCGCTGCGTCGCGCCGTGCGGCGAGCCAGTCGAACACGTCGAACACGACGTTTTCGTAATCCGCATCGGCGTGGAGGTCGTCGCCCTCACCCGGTGCATGCATCAGCACCACCGGGCAACCCGCGCGTGCCGCCAGTTCGACGGAACGCGGGTCGTGGCGCAGGGCCGAGACGTCGTTTGCGACATGCGCGCCAGCCGCCAACGCCGCCTCAAGCACACCCGCCCGGCGCGTATCGACGCTGATCGCCGCACCCATGGCGGCGCAGTATTCGACCGCTGGCAGAACGCGATCCTTCTCATCCCCCTCCCAGGTCGCCGGTGCGCCCGGGCGGGTGCTTTCCCCGCCGATATCGATTATCGCCGCACCCGCTTCGAGCATGGCGCTGGCGTGCGCCTTGCCCGCTTCGGGATTGTCGAGGAAGGCACCGCCATCGCTGAAACTGTCCGGCGTGACATTGAGGATACCCATCACCTGCGGCTGGTCGAGCCGCACGGTGCGCATCCCGCACTCGAGCGGCGGATGGCGCAGGCGCAGGTTGGTCCATTGCTCTTCGCCTGCGCTCGCCAGTTCGCCGGGTAGGCTGGAAAGCACTTCGCCGATGGTTGCCGCGGCAGTAATTTCGCGCCGAACGGTCTTCCCGCCCTCGCGCACTATCACCGCGAATTCGCGGGCATAGACCATGCCGCCCGCCAGCGGCACCGCGTGGCCCTCAACCGATTGCGGGCCGGGCACAAAACTGATCGGGCGGATGTAGATGCGTTGGGACAAGGACTGCGCTTCCACTGCTACGTCATGCTGAACTCGTTTCAGCATCCATTCCGCCAAAACGCCTTGTAGGTGAATGCGGAGAATTGGACCCTGAAACAAGTTCAGGGTGACGGGTTTTCCCGGATTTGAGGATCAATCCTCGCTCGCAAGCAGGTATAGCTGCCGCGCGGCGTCGATCGGTTTGACATCCCCATCGACTTCATAGTGCCAGAAGGTCCAGCCGTTGCAGCTGGGTGCGCCCTGCAGATCCTTGCCCAGCCCGTGGATCGTGCCGACCTGCTTGCCATGTGAAAGCGAGCCATCGGCGCGCACCGTCGCAACCCATTTGCGATGCTTGTCGAACACCTCGGTTCCGGGCTTGAGATAACCATTCTCAACCAGCGCACCGAAAGCGACGCGCGGCGCGGCCTTCTTGCTCTGCATGGTTTCGATCACGCTTTCGTCGAGCGGCAATTCCTTCTCGATCCGCGCATAAGCGGCATCGCGATAGACATTCTCGCGCTCGCACCCGATCCATGATCTCCCCAGCCGCTTGGCAACCGCGCCGGTGGTGCCGGTGCCGAAAAACGGGTCGAGCACCACGTCGCCTTTTTCGGTCGTCGCCAGCAGCACGCGATAGAGCAGCGCCTCGGGCTTCTGCGTCGGGTGGACCTTGTGCCCGCCCTGCTTGAGCCGCTCTGGCCCCGAACAGATCGGCAGCACCCAATCGCTGCGCATCTGCAGTTCGTCATTGAGCGTTTTCATCGCGCGATAGTTGAAGTGATACTTCGCCTTCTCGCCCATGGAGGCCCACAGCAGCGTCTCATGCGCATTGGTGAAACGCGTGCCCTTGAAATTGGGCATGGGGTTGGTCTTGCGCCAGACGATGTCGTTGAGGATCCAGAAGCCGAGATCCTGCAGGATCGCGCCGACGCGGTAGATATTGTGATAGCTGCCGATCACCCACAG
>SBHJ01000321.1 GCA_006226465.1 Alphaproteobacteria bacterium
GACTTGCAGGCCTATCTCGAAGAGCTCGATGCCTTCATCGCATCCGAGATCAAGCCGCTTGAGCAGGCGGACGACAATATTCGCTTTTTCGATCATCGCCGCGAATATGCGCGAACCGATTTCGAGAACGGCGGTCTGCCGCGGCACGAATGGGAAGAACTGCTGGTCGAGGCCAAGCGTCGCGCCGACCAGGCCGGGCACTGGCGTTTCTCTGCGCCGAAGAAATATGGCGGCAAGGATGGCAGCAATCTCTGGATGGCAGTGATCCGCGATCACTTTGCCCGCAAAGGGCTGGGCCTGCACAACGATTTGCAGAACGAACATTCGATCGTCGGCAATTTCCCGTTCGTCGCCATGTTCGAGCAATGGGGCACAGAGGAGCAGAAGCAGGAATTCATCCTAGGTGGGTTCGAAGGGACGCGCCGCGTCGCCTTTGGCCTCACCGAGGCGAACCACGGCTCTGACGCGACCCATATGGAAACCCGTGCGGTGCGCGAGACGCGCGACGGGGTCGATGGCTGGCGGATCGATGGCGAGAAGATGTGGATCACCGGCATGCACGTTGCCACGCACTGCGCGATGTTCTGCCGCACATCGGGTGAGGATGGCGATGCGCGCGGCATCACATGCCTGCTCGTTCCCAACCCCACGTCCGGCCTCGAAATCGAGGAATGGATGTGGACTTTCAACATGCCTACCGACCACCCACGCCTGTCGGTCAACAATGTCTGGGTGCCTGAAAGTGCGATGCTTGGGCGCGAGGGATTGGGCCTCGCGCTGGCGCAGAGCTTCGTCCACCAGAACCGCATCCGCCAGGCGGCATCATCGCTTGGCGCGGCGCAATTCTGCGTCGACGAAAGCGTGAGGTATGCGCGGGAGAGGAAGCCGTTTGGAGAGGAACTGGCGAAGAATCAGGCGATCCAGTTCCCGCTGGTCGAGCTGGCGACGCAATGCGAAATGCTGCGCCTGCTGATCTACAAGACCGCGTGGGAAATGGACAATATGCCGCATGAAATGATCGAGAAGACCATCTCCGACAAGGTCAGCATGTGCAATTACTGGGCGAACCGGCTGGTGTGCCAGGCTGCCGACCGGGCGATGCAGGTCCACGGCGGGATCGGCTATTCGCGGCACAAGCCGTTCGAGCACATCTATCGCCACCACCGCCGCTATCGCATCACCGAAGGGGCAGAGGAAATCCAGATGCGCAAGGTGGCGGCCTATCTGTTCGGCTATCTTGGACCGAAGAAAGGCATGTTCGGCTAGCGGCTTTTGCGCCTCAGGAAAGGCGAGCGAAATTTGCCACCCCGGGCGTGGGGTTCCGGCGTGGCTGGCTGATCGTGCCAACGCCGCTACCCAGGCTTGACATCAATGCGGCGAGGCGATCGAATTCGGCCTGCGCGAGGCGGTAATAGACCAGCTTTGCTTGCTTGCGCGTGGTCACCAACCCGGCCTTGCGCAGCACTGCTAGCTGCTGGGAAAGCGCAGGCTGTCCGATCTCAGTCGCGCCCTCGATATCGCCAACATTGAGTTCGCCTGTGCGCAGAGTCTGGAGGATGCGCAGCCGTGCTGGATGCGCCACCGCCTTCAGGGCCTCAACCTCACGATTGTCGCTCATTTGCTTTTGCCCGTCTTGGTCTCGCGCAGGAACCATCCGGTTTCATCGCGCGAGGCATAGACATCGTCGAGGCTGCCGCTGGGCTGGCACATCAAAGGATCGCCCGCCTGCCAATTTGCCGGGGCAAGGGCAGTCTCGCGGTCGACCGCCTGGAGCGCATCGAGCATCCGCAGCATCTCCGGGATCGAGCGGCCCACGCTGGATGGATAGCAGGTCATGGCCCGCACTACGCCCTGCGGATCGATGAAGAAGGTGGTGCGCACCGTCGCACTATCATTGTCATGCGGGGCCACCATGCCATAGGCACGCCCGATCACCAGCGTCGGATCTTCGATGATCGGAAAGCGGACCTCCACATCGAAGCGGTCACGGATCAGTCGCAGCCAGGCGAAATGGGCGAACAAGCTGTCGACCGACAAGGCCATCAAGGCGCAGTCACGATCCGAAAATGCCTTGGTCTCGCGGGCCAGCGCAACAAATTCGGTGGTGCAAACTGGCGTGAAATCGGCCGGATGCGAAAAAAGCACCAGCCAGCGTCCGCGAAAATCCGAAAGGCGGATATTCCCCACTGTGCTGCGCGCGGTGAAATCGGGGGCCATGTCCCCGATCCTCAGCCCCCAGCAAGGAGAAGCCATGTCCTGTGAACCGTCCATGTCATTCCAATAACACTTGACTCCGGAAGATCAAGTCATATACACAGTTTATGTAAATTAATATTGGAGAATTACGGTGCGTGATTCTGACACAGCTCTGGCGACTGCCCATGCGCAGGTTGAGCGAGCGCTGGCCGATGGTGCCTTGCGGCCTGAAGTTGAGGGGTTTTTCGATCCCGACACGTACACCGTTACTTATGTTGTCTATGATAAGGCTTCGAACGAAGCGGCGATCGTCGATTCGGTGCTGGACTATGATCCAGCTTCGGGTCGCACATCGTTCGAATCGGCGGATCGCGTAATCGACTTCGTTATATCTAAAAATCTGCAAGTGAAGTACTTGCTTGAGACCCATGCACATGCGGATCACCTGTCCGCCGCACCCTATTTGCAAGAGAAGCTGGGCGGGAAGATTGCGATCGGTGAACACATCGTTGCGGTCCAGAATGTGTTCGGAAAGTTGTTCAACGCCGGAACCGAATTCCAGCGTGACGGGTCCGACTTCGACGCGCTGTTTGCCGATGGTGACACTTTCGCAATCGGAAATGTGCCGGTGACGGTACTGCATGTGCCGGGGCATACGCCGGCCTGCATCGCTTATGCTATCGGTGATGCGGTGTTCGTCGGCGATACCATGTTCATGCCGGATTACGGCACGGCCAGGGCCGATTTTCCAGGAGGTGATGCGCGCCAGCTATTCAGGTCGCTGAGGCGCATACTCGAACTGCCGGATGAGACCCGGCTGTTCATGTGCCATGACTATCTCCCGCCGGATCGTAGCGCCTATATGTGGGAGACCAGCGTCGCCGCCGAACGGAAGGCCAATATTCACGCGCATGATGGCGTGGAGGAAGACGAGTTTGTTGCGATGCGCGAAGCGCGCGATGCCACGCTCGACATGCCGCGCTTGATCCTGCCATCGGTGCAGGTCAACATGCGCGCCGGGCACATGCCGCCAGCGGAGGATAATGGCGTGGTTTACCTCAAGATGCCGGTGAATGCAGTATGATGCTCCCCGGCTTCCCCGATGCACAGCCGCTGGCAGGACTGGCTGGCGGTGTCCTGATTGGTCTCGCAGCTGCGCTGATGCTGCTTGGTGCAGGTCGGATCGCTGGCGTTTCCGGCATCGCGGCGCGCGCCGTCGGGATCGCCGACAGTGGCATTTCGCGCGATGGCGCGTGGAGCTTTCTGATCGGTTTGCCCTTGGGTGCCGCACTGGTTGCGATGGTTACCGGCGGGATCGATGCGCATTTCGCCGG
>SBHJ01000112.1 GCA_006226465.1 Alphaproteobacteria bacterium
TAGTTGTGTGATTTCCATTGCACGCTGGGGGGAAGCTGAGCTTCCGAATCCTGTCCGCGCACGCCGCGCGGGGCATTGGCAACATTGATTCCCAGCTTTGCCAGTGCCGGAAAACGTGTGATTGGGATCAAGAACAATATCACCAGTGACCATGCGATGAGCACCGCAGCCGGTGCGAGCATCTGTGCTTGCATAGTAAACCCTCCCATATTCAGATCGATAGACTGAGGAACTAAAGTTCGATTGTCAATTGCAACTTATCTTTCTGCACTGACCGTCCCGGCGAATGCTGCGGGATCGACATTGCCGCCGGTCAGAACGATTACTGTGTTCTCATCCAAATCCAGCTTCCCGGCAAGCGCAGCGGCCAATGCCGCCGCTCCGCCCGGTTCGACAACCAGGTGGAGCTTCGAGAAGGCAAATCTCTGCGCGGCCAGAACCTCCTCGTCGCTCACTGCCACACCCGGATCGCTGCGGCCCCGGAGAATGTCGAGATTGATCTGCTTGGTGGCAAGCGGCTGCAAGGCATCGCATATTGTCTTCGGTGGATTGGGGCTGGCCGTTACGATTTCTCCTGCGGCGAGCGATTTTCCAACCATGTCCCAGCCTTCCGGCTCAACCGGTACGATGGCGCTGGATGGGCAGGCGAGCGAAAGGCCCGCGACCAATCCCCCGCCGCCGCAAGGTGCAGCAATGCGGCTCGGCTCGCGGCCCAGCTGAGTGACGATTTCGATCCCCATGCTGCCCTGACCCTCGATCACCCAAGGATCGCCAAAGGCATGGACCAAAACGCCGCCGGTACGTTCAATGATCTGGGCAGCGACCCCGTCGCGATCCTCTTCAGGGCGACGATAGATTACCACTTCGGCTCCGAATGCGCGCGTCGCGTCCAGTTTTACCTGCGGTGCATCATGCGGCATCACGACCTTGGCATCCACGCCCAATTCGCGCGCTGCCCAGGCCACACCCTGCGCATGGTTGCCGGAAGATACCGCAACCACGCCGCGCGCCTTTTCTCCATCGGACAAAGCCGTCAACCGATGCCATGCGCCCCTGATCTTGAACGCGCCGATCGGCTGCAGGTTTTCGCATTTGACCCAGCAGCGCACACCATTGATCTGAGCCGGGAGCAGGGGCGTTGGTGGCAGCAATGCTGCGATCTTCTCGGCGGCCTCAAGTACACCCTGGCGGGTCGGCATTCGGCTGGTTGAATTCATGCTGCAAATCCTACGCGATGGAACACATGGAACACGGTCTTGATACTGTTTTTCCCGCTTCGGAAGTGAATGGTGGAATGTCTTTAGGCAACAGCGGTCCAAAGCGATCATGGGGCCGCTATGCCTCATCCTGAAATCGTAGGAAATCCCGGATCGATTTACGGAGCCAGTGCATTACATTAGAGCGCGCGCAAGAATCGTTTCCGGAGTATCAATGTCATGTCCACAGTCCTCGTAATCGGTGCCGGCGGCGTCAGCTCGGTCTGCGTCCACAAGATGGCGATGAACAGCGGAATATTCTCTTCCATCCACCTTGCCAGCCGTACCAAGAGCAAATGCGATGCGATTGCAGCCAGCGTAAAGCAGCGTTGCGGAGTGGACGTTGCGACCTATGAGATCGACGCCGAAGAAGTCCCCGCAATGGTCAACCTGATCAAAAATGTTCAGCCCAGCCTCGTCTTAAACCTGGCACTGCCGTATCAAGATCTGCCGATCATGGATGCCTGTCTCGCTGCGGGCGTGAACTATCTCGACACAGCCAATTACGAACCCAAGGACGAAGCCAAGTTCGAATACAGCTGGCAATGGGCATACCACGATCGCTTCAAGCAGGCCGGGATCATGGCGCTTCTGGGTTCCGGCTTCGATCCGGGCGTGACCAGCGTCTTCACCATGTGGCTCAAGAAGCACAAGCTCAAGACCATCCGCACGCTCGACATCCTCGATTGCAATGGCGGCGACCACGGCCAGCATTTCGCAACCAACTTCAACCCGGAAATCAACATCCGCGAAGTGACCGCGCCCGCGCGGCATTGGGAGAATGGCGAATTCGTCGAAACTCCTGCGATGGCCAAGAAGGTTCAGTTCGACTTCGAAGGGGTCGGCCCCAAGAACATGTACATGATGTATCACGAGGAGCTGGAAAGCCTCGCCAAGTTCAACCCTGAAATGGAGCGCGCGCGCTTTTGGATGACCTTTGGCGATGCCTATATTACCCACCTCACCGTGCTGCAGAACGTTGGCATGACGCGGATCGATCCGATCAAGTACAAGGGGCAGGAAATCATCCCGTTACAGTTCCTTGCCGCAGTGCTGCCCAAGCCGGAAACCCTGGGCGAGACGACCAAGGGCAACACCAATATCGGCTGTATCGCAACCGGCGAAGCGCTAGATGGTTCGGGCGAGAAGACCTTCTACATCAAGAACATCTGTTCGCATGAGGCAGCCTACGAGGAAACCGGAAACCAGGCGGTCAGTTACACCACCGGTGTACCCGCAATGATCGGCAGCGCCATGGTGGTGCAGGGCGTCTGGAGCGGGGATGGCGTGTTCAATATCGAAGAAATGGATCCGGATCCGTTCATGGACATGCTCAACCAGCATGGTTTGCCCTGGACCGTTGAAGAAATGGACGGACCGGTGGAATTTTGACCTGAATTAAGCGATGGTTTAGTTTAGGTGGAATGTCGAAACGCAAAACTCAACAGCGCACGCTAGAAACCCGCGCGGCGATCAAGGCGACGGGGGCCGAACTGTTCGCCACGCGGGGTTATCGTGCCACCGGCGTGCGCGACATCGCCGATCTGGCAGGGTGCAATCAGGCGCTGGTTTCCTATCACTTCGGCAGCAAGGGCGGGCTCTACGACGAGATACTTGCCGACGCCGTAGCCGAAGCCCAACTGCTAGCGCGCCAGGCAGACTTGGTTTCTGCCGAATATCCGGAACGTGAACTTGTGCGGATCATGGCGCAGGCAATTGCCGCGCGCGATCATTTTGCGCCGATGATCTTGCGCGAACAGCTCGACCCGGAACGACTGCTAAATGTAGAAACCGGGAACATCTTGCGTAGCATGATGTCGCTTACGGAATCGGTGCTGGATGCGCTGCCGCTCGATGTCGAGGCGCGAGGGTGGGATCCGCAGATCGTGCATTTATGCGTTGTGGGCCCGCTTATCCACTTTGTCGTCGCTACTCGCATGCGCGAGGCGACTGCAGCCAAGATTGCAAAGCCCATGACGACGCCGTCCCTGGATGAGTTCGTCGAAGTTCAGGCAGCCATTCTCTCGAGGGCTTTGCGGAAGGATTAAATTAAACGCTTGCTTAACTAAAATTTGATGTGTATTACCTCCATACGACACCTGTATGGAGGAACGCAAAAATGCATGTGAAGATACTGATGCTGGCAGGGCTTGCCGCGCTGGCGATACCGGGAGCAGCAATGGCGCAGAACAACCAGGTAGAAAGCGTAGCGACCATCAGCGAATCCGAGGCGACACGAGCTGATGCCTTGCTGCAGGAATTCGTCGAGGACTACGCCACAGATCACATGGCCATTGGCACGACCTTTGGTATCAAGCTCGGCCAGCATTGGTGGAGCATATCTGTCGAGCGCAACGAGACAGCAACGCGGCGCGGTCGACTGACAGACCATGCCTTCGGTCCGCACAGAATTGAGCTATCGCGTGGCGCCCCGGCTGAGCCAACCTGGTACTTTGAGATCGCCAGCATGGCCGTGCTGGAGAAGATCGCCAGCGGGGAAGTCAACGCTGGAACCGCTGCGATGCAAAGCTTCGGTAGCGACCGCGTCGGCGTCGAAACGCGCGACATGGATGGATTCAAATCCACCTCTGGCGATGAGGCCGAGATGTATCTTGTGCTCTCGCACTTCTTCACCAAAGGCAAGCCTGAGGTAACACGGTTCGGACTCGACAACGCGCTGCAGACCCACGGCGCCCAGGTTACCGCACTGCATATGATGAAGGGCACTCGGGTGTCCCATTTTAGCATCCCGCCCCAAGGTCAGGTGAATGCCGATCCCCGCCTTTCGTTTGGCCAGATGCCCAATCTCTTCGTTGTCACCAGCGGTAAAGGCACGTTGTTCACAGATGATGGTCCCATGGTTCTGGAAAAAGGGATGAGCGTGTTTGTGCCTCAATTTGTGAGGCACGAGATGATCAACGATGGCGAAGAGTCGCTTGAAGGTGTGCTCATCCTCTACGGCGACAATTCGGATTTCGCCTTTGGCACGTCCTATCCCAGCTATCTGGAGGATCTCAACGAATGGCATCGGCAGTATTCCTTCAGCAAGCCCCAACCTAAAGAGGACTAGGGCCGGCGGATTTGGGGGCGAAGCGGCCTCGCGGGCACTTTCCGCGGGGCCGCTTTGCGGTTAGAGGCGGGCACCATGGAGACAAGAGCTGGCGATCCGGGTGCCTTTGCCCATTTCGACTTGAGCAGGGTCAGCAGCCCCGCTTTCGTAGTCGATGCGGCGAAGTTGCGCGCCAACTGCCAGGTGCTGGCCGACATTCGCGATGCAGCGGAGATCAAGGTGCTCGCCGCGCTCAAGGCGTTCAGCATGTGGTCCACCGCTCCGATCATTGGCGAATATCTTGATGGGGTGTGCACCTCTGGCCTGTGGGAAGCCCGGCTGGCGGGCGAATTCTACGATGGCGAGATTGCAACCTATTCACCGGCTTACAAGCCGGAGGAACTGGAGGAAATTTGTCGCCTGTCCGACCATGTGATTTTCAATAGTCCGGAACAGATCGTACGGGCAGCTCTGATCCTTGAAAATGCGCGTGCCTCGGGCCAGGATTTCGACATCGGACTGCGGCTCAATCCGCTCAGCCAGCAGGGTGAGGTGGAAAAATACGATCCAAGCGCGCCGGGATCACGCCTCGGCTTCCCGGTCGACCAGTTGATGCCTGAACATCTCGAAGGCGTGGACGGTATCCATATCCACAATCTGTGCGAGCAGGACCTGGGGCCGCTCAAACGCACCTGGGAAGCCATTTTCGATACGATCGAGCCCTTTTTCGGCCAGCTCAAGTGGATCAACCTTGGCGGCGGGCACCATGTCACACGGGCGGACTACCAGCGCGAAGAACTGGTCGAATTCCTGCGCGAAGTGAAGGAAGACAGCGGGGCGGAGGTCTATCTGGAACCGGGTGAGGCGGTCGCGCTCGATGCCGGGATCCTGGTTGGTACCCTGCTCGACACCTTGTGGAACGGGATGCCGGTGGGGATCACCGATGTTTCCGCCACCTGCCACATGCCCGACGTGATCGAAGCGCCCTACCGTCCCGCCATGCTGGGCGAACTGACCGACGAGGAGCACATCCCGATCCGGCTGGGTGGCCCGTCATGCCTGGCGGGTGACGTGATCGGCGACTATCGCCTGCCGGTGCCCGCCAAGCCGGGTGCACGCTTCGCCATTCTCGACCAGGCGCACTATTCGATGGTCAAGACCAACACCTTCAACGGGGTGCAATTGCCCAGCATTTGGCTATGGGACAGCGAGACCGACCAGCTCGAGTGCGTGCACGAGTTTGGTTACGAGACTTTCCGCGACCGGCTGAGCTGATTTGGGCGCATTTTTCATTTGCGATTCATCGCGCAGGGCCTATATGCGCGCCTTCCGCTGCCCCAAGGGGACTTCCTAACCGCAAGGCAGCTTGTCGTTTCATGGTTTCAACAAACCGTTTTGGGGGTCCCTTGAGTTGCACATCTACCCTGATGCCAAGGCTGTAGTCCGCGCCCTCGCGCCGGACGAACCCGTCATCCTCAATCGCCCGCACGCTGCCGCGCGCGCCGCCCGCTTCTTTATCGAGAAGTTTCCGGGCAAGACGCTCTATGCGGTGAAGGCCAATCCCACGCCCGAGCTGATTCTGGCGCTGTGGGAAGCGGGGATCACGCATTACGATGTCGCTTCGATTGCAGAAGTGCGGCTGGTACGCAGCCTGCTTCCACACGCGGTGCTGTGCTTCATGCACCCGATCAAGGCGAGCGCAGCGATTGCAGAGGCCTATCACAAGCACGGCGTGAAGACCTTCAGCCTCGATTCGGTCGAAGAGCTGGAGAAAATCATCAACGCTTGCCGTGATCCGGAAACGGGCGAGCCTGCCGCAGACCTGCGGTTGGCAGTGCGCCTGCGCGTCTCGAGCGAATATTCCGAGCTGTCGCTCGCCAGCAAGTTCGGTTGCGACTTGCTCGAGGCGCCCGGGCTGCTCCAGCAAACCCGCCAGCATGCAGACTGGCTGGGCGTGTGTTTCCATGTCGGCAGCCAGGCGATGAGCCCGTTTGCCTTCGTCCAGGCGCTCGACCGCACCCGTGCCGCAATTGCCGAGGCTTCGGTCGTGATCGACATGATCGACGTTGGCGGCGGGTTCCCCAGCATCTATCCCGATCTCGAACCGGCCCCGATGGAAGATTATTTCGCGATCATCGCCAAGCACTTCGAATCGCTGCCAATCGCCTACAACGCCGAATTGTGGTGCGAGCCTGGCCGTGCGCTGTGCGCCGAATACAGCTCGATGATCGTGCGGGTGGAAAAGCGCCGCAGCGGTGAACTCTACATCAACGATGGTGCCTATGGCGCACTGTACGATGCGGCGCATGTCAGCTGGCGCTTCCCAGTGCGTGCGCTCGAAGACGATTTGCGCGATGCAGACGAGGATTTCGCCTTCTACGGCCCAACCTGCGACGATGCCGACTATATGCAGGGACCTTTCGCGCTACCCGGCGATATCCAGGCCGGGGACTATATCGAGATCGGCATGCTGGGGGCCTATGGCGCGGCGATGAAGACCGGCTTCAACGGATTCGGTACGGCTGAGCAGGTCATCGTCACGGACGAGCCAATGGCGAGCCTGTACGACGGCAGCCGTCAGCGTCCCGATGCGGACAATGTGGTGAGCCTGCGATAGGCAGGAAGGTCGGCTAAACGCGGACTACCTCTGGGCGGAGACTGTAGAAGATAAACAGTACCTCCCCTTTCTCAGTGTCGCCAATGCCTTCGTCACTCAGCGCTGCCATCACGTCGTCAACGGCTGCCATATATTCCTCGTCCGAGATATTCATGCGGTGGTGGGCTTCGAGCATGCTTTTGCCGGTATAGACTTCGGGACCACCGGACCCGGTGATAAAGAAGTCGGCTGCGTGGCGCTTGACAGTTGCCACATCGCTACCAGCAAATCGCGCCCCAATCTTTGGGTTGGCAATGTGGCGATCGACGAGATTCGAGGCAATTCTGCGGATGCCTTCCGTCCCGCCAAGCCGTTCATAAAGTGATTGCGCCATACGATTCTCCTGCGGGAGCGACCCGGCGAATCGCAGATTGGTCCAGAGATTTGGCCCAATTATGGCGACCGTTCAGCGCCGAAGCGGCCTTGGTCCCGATGCGGATTTTGTGGAAATCCACGGCAGGCGGGGGCAGCCCGGTGCTGCCCCTTCTCCCTTCACTGTGGCAGGATCGGATTTGCCAGCGCACCCACAGTCGCGATCTCCGCGCCATTATCTTCTGAAACAACTTCGGGCGTAACTTCGGGCTGTGTCGCATCTACGATCACGGCAGGTATGATTTCGCCTGCAGGTTCCTGCGGGATTTCGACCAGGGGCGCAGTCGCCTCGAATTTGGCCAAACGGCTAGCCTCCAGACCGGGATCGCCGCGCTTGGCGATCTTTTGCCAGCCGTCGGTAGTGTAGCCGAGCTCGGTCAGGCAGGTATCCATCCGCGCCTTGTACTTGCGCTCCTTACCGCCGCGGATCGCGCGGGAGATCCCGAATCCGGCAAAGATGCCGATCACGGGCATAGCGAAGCCGGCTGCTGCGGCCCCCGTGCCGGAGCTCGTCCAACCCACCATTCCAGTTCCTACCATGGCTACTCCGCTTCCTACGGTTGCCACACCAGTTGTGGCCATCGTGGCAGCGGCCGAGGCGAAATCGCTGGTTCGGCCTTGTTTGACCAGCGTGTCGCACACCCTCACATCCTGTTCCAAATGTGCCGAACGTTCGGCTGGAGCGGTAAGTGCAGGCGCGAATTGCCTGGGCTTGGTCGAGCAGCCTGAAGCCAGAGTTGCTGAAATCGCCAGGGCAATCAGTGATTTGGTCTTGTACATGTCATCCCCCGAATTCTGTCGGCATTCTTGTTCCGACGGGGCCCATGTGCATCGAGGCGTGTCGTGCGGGCAGGTGCAGCACAGCGAACATCTTACTGCTGGAAAATGCATCTCGATGCATCGCGTTGCATTTCGTTGCATTTGATTTGGAGGAGTATATTTACCTGCGCGTGGACCACGTTGCCGACCTGCCGTCGAAGCTCAACCTCGCGCTCAGGGCGCTGTCCATAAGCCGTGTTTCGCTGGCTCAAAAGCTCCAGGTCGACAAGTCACTGGTTGGCAGGTGGCTCAGCGGTGCGGTTCATCCGACCGAACACAATCTCACCCGATTGACGCACCTGCTTGCCGCCGATCGCCCTCAATTCACACACGGCGAATGGTTTGCACCGATAGAACGGTTTGCCGAGGTGTTCGGCGTCGCGCCGCCGACGAAATCCAGCAATGGCTCTGGGGTTGACCATAGCATGTTGGCAGAATTTGTCGCAGCCTCGTCGGAAGAAACCCGTCGGCGGGGCCCTGCCTATTCGGGCCTGTGGCGCACTGCGCGCCCATCGGTGCTGATGCCAGGGCAGATATTCCATGATTACGGTCTTATCCTGGCCGATGGTGATGGCGTGGCAGAGGTCCTGATGCGCGGGTCAGGCCTCGATTTCCGGGGCCACATGCTGTGCAGCGGCGGAAATATCTTCTCATTCCTGTTCGACGGGGTTGGCCAATCACCGCTCAGCATCGTGCTGAAGGGCGTGACCCTGCCGCGCGCCATGGTACTGGACGGGATCGTCATGCTGGCAGCGCTCGATCCCTCACGCACTCCAGCGGCAATGCCGATCATCATGCAGCGTGTGTGCGATCTGACCGGCGAACGCGAACGCGATTTGGCACTGATCGATGAGATGAGCGAGGCCGAGCCATTGTTGGAGGCTCGGATTGAGCCTGAAGTCCTGCGTCAACGCTTGCTCGGTTCGGACGAGGGACAACCTCGCTTCCTTGGCGTTATGCCGCAGGAAAGCTTGTCGCGGGGAATTTCGAGCAAGGGACTAACCGGATAGTTCCCGGTCGTGCAGCGGGGCCGACGCTTGCCCATCCACCCCGCTTGCACATTCAATCAGATTTCGTCGACAGCCTTGCTGACGAGGATGTTCACCGAAACGCGGCGGTTCTGCGCGCGGCCTTCAGGCGTGCTGTTGTCTGCCGCCGGATCGGATTCGGCCATGCCGGTTGGGGTGACCATGCGCCATGGCTTCCAACCGCACTTCTGCTGCAGGAAGTTCACAACGCGGCCCGCGCGCTTCTCGCTCAGCACCTGGTTGTAGTCTTCATTGCCGACATTGTCGGTGTATCCGACAACCAGCAGCAGCGCATTGTCCATCGCGTCGGCTTCAGCCGCGGCATTGCACAGCTCGCTCTGGGCCGAGCCTGAGAGGTCCCACTTACCAGTGTCGAAATAGACATTGGTGGTGCCCTTGATGTTGTATTTATCGATGTCGCCCACGCGGCTGCGCAGGGCATCAGTTGCAGCTTCGTTCTTGGCAATGGCGACATCGTGCTCGCCAAAGCGCTGGTCGGTACCGTTGTGGATCATCGCCGCGGTCTTGAGGTCCTTGGTCCGCAGGTCGATCCTGGACGCGACAAGGCTGTTGTTCCAGCGGACCGTTTCAACCGTAACCGGCAAGCCATTGAGCAACGATTCGGCGCCGAGCTTCTTGTTGCTGGTACCAAGGAAACCACCCTTGGACCGAATTTCCGTACCATCGCTCAACGCGACAACGGTCTTCATGCCGCCTGCGCTGGTGACCTGCAACTTGTCGTCACGACGCGACGAGATAAAGCCTTCAAGCTCCGGCCCTTCGGGCAGACCTTCAAGGTCGGCGGGCGGCGAACCATAGACCGTCGTCAGGATTTCGCCCGATTCCGACCCTTGCTGTGCAGAAAGGCTGGCTGCCAGCGGCAGAGCGCCCATGGCGAGCAGGAGGAAAACCCCCGGCTTCTTTGAAACGATACTCATCTAGTCACTCCTTCATTTTGTCGCAGTCGGCTCCGCCACTCCATGGCCACCGCCCCTGAATTAAGATCCGACTGTCGCAACCCCGTTAATTTCGCCCTATAGAGCGTGGTTCACGAATTTCTTCGACGTTCAGGCCATCTGGGCGAGTCCTGCGGTGAATCGTTGTCGATCGGGTCGAAACGAGCCTCAGCTACGGTGAAAGGTGTGGTTGACGGCTGGTTCTGCGTGGGTCCAGGCACAGTCGGGAAGGGGCAAGCAGTGAGTGTTTCGATCGAATTCTTCTTTGATCTGTCAAGCCCGTGGACGCGGCTGGCCTTCCATAATGTCCGGCCTGCGCTGGCGGGATTGGACCACACGATTATTTGGCGACCCTTCCTGGTCGGCGGCGTTTTCAATGCGGTGAACCCGGCGGTCTATGAAAGCCGCAAACCCGAAAATGCCGCGCGGTTGAAGCGGACCTTCGACTGGCTCAAGGAATGGTCCGCGCTCGCCGGCGTGCGGATGAACTTCCCGTCGCAGCACCATCCGCTCAAGTCGATCAACGCCATGCGGATGTGCTGTGCGCTGGAGGATGACCAGCAGGCGCTGGAGCGCTTTGCTGCGGCCGCGTTCGAGGCCTATTTCGGCGACCAGCGCAATCTCGACGATATGGGCGAATGCGTGGCGGTGGCAGAAAGCATCGGGTTGGACGGTGCGGCCTTGGCCGAACGCGCGATTACGCCAGAGAACAAGGATCGCCTGCGCGCCAACACGGATGAAGCGATTGCGCGCGGCGCCTTCGGTTCACCCACGATATTCGTTGCAGGTGAACATATGTATTTCGGCAATGACCAACTGCCGCTTGTGCGCCAGCGGGTGGAGGCGGGCGGGGGTTAGTCCAGTGCCTGGCAGATGGCTCGGAGCAGGAAGATCGTTTCATCGTCCTTGTTGTCAGTGTCGTCGTGTGACGTGCCATAACGTGGATTAGCAGACAGTTTGACGACAACCGCATTGCGGCTGGGATCGACATAGACGAACTGGTTATAAACGCCGATTGCGGAGAATTCGCCGATTTCGCCCGCTGGGATCCACCACTGGTAGCCGTATCCGAGCGGGAATCTCTCTCCACCGACACGCGGCTCACCGGGTTGGAGATGCGGCCTGTTTGCGACAATCGAGCCGGCAACGTAAGCTGCGGGGACGATCTGCTCTCGACCCCACTTGCCCCCCAACCGATAGAGTTCGCCGATCTTGGCGAAATCCCGCGCCGTCATCAGCATCCCGGCAAAAGCCAGCTCCATCCCTGTGCTGTCCACCAGCCAGTAGGATGGCGATTCCATACCAAGCGGTTCGCACAATTGTTCGTGCATATATTCGGCAATCGGGCGCCCGGTGACCGCACGCAATAACATTCCCAGCGCCTGCGTATCGGCGGAGCTGTATTCGCAAATCGTTCCCGGTTCTGCCTTGCGCTGCAATGAAGCGATGAATGAATCGAGGCTTTCGCCGCCCGCAATCGCCCGCGACATTTGCGAGATTTCGGAGTCAGGATCGGCATAATCCTCGCGGAACTGCACCCCGGACGACATCTGCAA
This sequence comes from Alphaproteobacteria bacterium, assembly GCA_006226465.1. GTDB lineage: Bacteria > Pseudomonadota > Alphaproteobacteria > Sphingomonadales > Sphingomonadaceae > Erythrobacter. The sequence goes on from SBHJ01000112.1 coordinate 11,693, forward strand.
CACATTTTCGATGGTGGCCCCGTCAAATCCGGAGCCTTTGAGGATCGGGACATAGTCGGCGATCTGGTCATCAAGGCCGGAAATCAGCTCTCTTTCGCAGGCAATTCCGACAAGCGCCGAGATAAAGCTCTTGGCGACCGACATCGACATCCACGGCACATCTCGTCCGCCGGTCCGCCAATAATGCTCGAACCGCACCTTGCCGTCTTGAAGAACGAAGATGGCTGAGGTGTGAGTCGCCTCGATCAGGTCCTCGACCGACTTTACTGTTCCACGGTGGTCATAGTGCGCGGGCAATGCGATGGCATCGCCCTCTTCGAATTCGAATGGGCCGGACGAGGATTCCATTCGGCTGGTGGGAACCAGTTCCTGCATCCGGCAGAAGGCCTGATATTTTGGCTGTCCATCGAACAGGGTGATCTGTTCGGGCGCTTGGTCAGTCGCGTCACTCATCTACACGCCCTCCATCAAGGGTTAGTCTTCGAACCCCACGAACCGTACGGCCTCTTCGAGCGGCTTGCGGGTGATATAGACAGCATTCGCCGGAAAATCCGGATCGGGCCAACCCAGGGCCACGGCCTTCATGATCACCTGATCGTCCGGGATGCCGGCGTGCTCGCGCACGACCGGCGATTGCATGATACCCTGTGAGTTGATTACGCAGCCCAGGCCGCGGCTCCATGCCGCATTGACCAGCGCAGTGGTAGCCGCGCCGCAATCGAAGGCGGAATCGTCGCTATCGGCCAGCTCCTTGTCATAGGTGACGATCACGCAGACCGGGGCATCGAACTGGCGGAAACCGCGCAGCACCCAATCCTGCCGTTTTTCCTTGTCGTCCCGTTCGATGCCCATGGCGCTGAACAGTTGGACGGCACATCCAATCTGGCGTTCGCGATGCACGCCTTCGAAGGCATGCCCGCGGCGGAATTCGCGGCTGTCAGGGACGCCGGCGAGGATGTTTTCGGTATTGCCCTTGCGGATCTTGTCGAGCGGCTCACCGGTGATGACGTGAAAATGCCACGGTTGGGTGTTCATCGAGCTGGGCGAGCGCATCGCCAACGAGACCACCTCTTCGATCAGCTCGCGCGGCACCGGCTTGTCCAGATAACCGCGGATCGACCTGCGCCCCAGCACCACTTCATCGAATGTCTGTTCGGGATTGCCACCCATGCTGAATTCCTCACCTGTTTGACAGGGGGATTAGCCTAGCAATTCACAGCAGCAAAGGACGCTACGGAAATGCCGAGCGGCTCACGCCGCCTTGCGCAGCTCCAATTCCATCCGCTCCCAGATCTCGACCAGAGCGCCGGTCAGCTCGTCCATCATCTCTGAGGTATGCGCCGGGCCGGGGGTGAAGCGCAGGCGCTCGGTCCCGCGCGGCACGGTCGGGAAGTTGATCGGCTGAACATACATGCCATATTCGGCCAGCAGGACGTCGCTGATCTTCTTGGCGCGGACCGGGTCGCCCACCATCAACGGGACGATATGGGTGACGCTGTCCATCACGGGCAGGCCGGCGTCACGCATCTTCTGCTTGAGCAGTGCGGCATTGGCCTGTTGCGCGTCGCGCTCCTCGGATGACTCCTTCAGATGCTTAACCGCAGCCAGTACACCCGCGACCAGCACCGGGCTGAGCGAGGTAGTGAAGATAAAGCCGGGGGCATAGGAGCGGATGCAATCGATGATCCGCGTATCAGCGGCGATATAGCCGCCCATTACGCCGAAGGCCTTGCCCAGCGTGCCTTCGATAATGTCGATCCGGTGCGCGGCCTCGTCACGTTCCGAAATGCCGCCGCCGTGTTCGCCATACATGCCCACGGCGTGGACTTCGTCGATATAGGTCAGCGCATTGTATTTCTCTGCCAAATCGCAGAAGGCATGGATCGGCGCGACATCGCCATCCATCGAATAGACGCTTTCGAAGGCGATGACCTTGGGTGTTTCGATATCCTCGGCCGCCAGCAATTCTTCGAGATGATTGACATCATTGTGGCGGAACACCCGCTTCTCGCAGCCCGAATTGCGGATACCCGCGATCATGCTGGCGTGATTCAGCTCGTCCGAGAAGATGATGCAGCCGGGCAGCAGTTTGGCCAGCGTGGAAAGCGTGGCGTCATTCGAAACATAGCCGCTGGTGAACAGCAATGCGCCCTGCTTGCCGTGGAGCGAAGCAAGTTCCTGCTCCAGCTCGACATGCAAATGCGTATTGCCGCCGATATTGCGTGTTCCCCCGGATCCCGCGCCGACATCGTGCAGCGCGGTTTCCATCGCCTCGATCACCTTGGGGTGCTGGCCCATCGCCAGGTAATCGTTCGAGCACCACACGGTAATCGGCTTGGGCCCATTATGCCCGTGGAAACAGCGCGCATTGGGGAAGGCGCCCTTGTTGCGCATGATGTCGATGAAGACGCGATAGCGCCCTTCCTCGTGCAAGCGGTCAATCGCCTTGTCGAAAATATGTCCGTAATTCACACGGCGTTCCGCTTCGCTGCTGCAGCCTGTGCTGCGTCCAATTTGAGGGGATTTAATGCGGTAAGTTTCATTTTGCCACCGCGATCTTTGCGAACGATTCGCGATAAAGGAGGCCGGCACGTTCGGCTAGTGCGCGGGAAAGGCGGGCAGCGGTCCGCTTTCGTCCTTTCGCCAGAACTCATCGCGCAGGCTTTCGATATAGGCCGCGATTTCATCACGAACGCGCCGCCACAATGCCAGCTCGCTCTCGCGATCGGATGGAATGGTTGGAAGCAACACCTCCAGCACCGCATCGATCAGCCCGATGTACATGCTCGGTGGAATCATCAATGTATCGTTGTGATGGACGATTGTGGTCCCCTGTTCGATCTTTGCCGACCAGGGATCATCCGCCCATTTCATCAACAGGAAGGCCGTGGCGGCGACCATCCTTCCTTCCAGCTCCGGCACGTTGCCGAGTCCATGATGGATGAAGGAATCGCGTCCAGCCGGTAGCTTGCGGTAGTAGATCTCGAGCACGTCCTGGGTGATATCACCGCGCGCCTCGGCCAGGCGTTCGAAGCTCATCTCAGCCAGGGACGCGGTCTCGATCATAGATGTTCCAATTGTTCGATTCCGTATTGCGCGAAGACTGGGGCAAGTGTGTGGAATTGGTCAAGGCTTCCAGTGGTGACTGCAAGGCTGTGCGTGCTGGCATCGAAGTTTTGGCCTTGCGTCAGAAATGCAATCCGCCGTGCGATCCCCGCCGCGCCATCGACGAATTGGACGCCCGGCCCAAAGGCCTGCCGCAGCTCGGGTTCGAGCAGCGGAAAGTGGGTGCAGGCGAGCACGACCGTGTCGATCCTTTCGCCATCGGGCATGGTCCGCAAAGCGTCGGCTGCCGCCTGAATCACCACCATATCGACCGGCTCGCCGCGCAGCTTTGCCTCGGCTGCTTCGACCAGCCCCGGTGCCGCATGGCGGAGCAGGCGCTTGCCGCTGGCGAATTCGGCTTCGAGATTGTCGACATAGGCCTGCCGGATCGTCGCCTCGGTCCCGAGCAGACCGATTACCCCGGTTTTCGAAATGGCGGAAGCTGGCTTGATCGCCGGGACTGTGCCGACAATCGGGATTTCGAGCACTTCACGCACCATGCCCAAGGCGATCGTGCTGGCGGTATTGCACGCGATGCAGGCAAGCCGCGGATGGTAACGCTCGCTCATCCTGCCCAGCAGGCCGGCTACGCGCGCCGCAATCTGCGCTTCAGACTTGGCGCCATAGGGCAAGCCGGCCAAATCGGCGGCGTAGATGACTGGCGCATCCGGCAGCAGTTTGCGTAACTCGGCAAGCACCGTCAGCCCGCCTACGCCGGAATCGAACAGCAGGATTGGGGATTGGGGAGATAGGTCCAAAATAGTTCCGTTTGCCCTGTTATTGCCGGTCAATGGCTTTCGCTTTGTCGCAACGGGTATTAGAAGTGCAGCGCTTCGACAAGCTTGTGTTGGCCGGGTAAGGACCTTGTATGAACACGCTTTATGCCCTGCTTCTTGGCTATGCGCTAGGTTCGATCCCTTTCGGGCTGATCCTCACCCGCATGGCCGGTCTGGGCGATGTGCGCCAGATCGGTAGCGGCAATATTGGCGCCACCAACGTGCTTCGCACCGGCAACAAGAAGCTGGCGGCGGGCACCTTGGTGCTCGACCTGATCAAGGGTTTCTTGCCCGTCTTTCTGGCGGACAAGCTTTTCTACGAAGGCTATTTGCTGCCTGATGCCAGCTTCGGTCCGATGGCCGCTGCCGCGCTGGGTGCGGTATTGGGGCATTGTTTCCCGGTGTGGCTCAAATTCAAGGGCGGCAAGGGTGTCGCGACCAATGCCGGGGTCAGCTTCGGGCTCGGTTGGCCGATCGGCCTGGCCTACGCGCTGGTGTGGCTGGGCGTGCTGGCGATAACGCGGATCAGTTCGCTCGCCGGAATGAGCGCGGTAGGCGCAGCAGCAATCGCGGCAGCGACATTTGGCTATCCGGAATTCATTCCAGTGCTGGTGGTGATTGCAGCGCTGATTGTTTGGCTGCACCGCGCCAATATCGAACGGCTGATGCGGGGCGAGGAACCGAAAATCGGCAGCAAGAAGGCCGATAACGAACAGTGAGGCCATATACGCGCCCAGGGCAGGAGCTTTCGCAAGAGGAAGCCTTTGCGCGCATTCGCCTGCTGCGGTCGCCCAATGTGGGCCCGGTCAGCTTTCGTCAGCTGCTGGCGCGATTTGGTAGTGCTGAAGTTGCGCTGGAGGCACTGCCCAACCTGGGCGGCAAGGGCAGGCGCAGCTATGCCGCCGCGCCGTCCGAGCTTATCGCGGAGGAAATCTCGCAGGTTCGCCGGGCAGAGGCGCGCTACCTCTTCCACGACCAGCCGGATTATCCGGCGCAACTTGCGACGCTCGATAGCGCCCCGCCGGTACTGATCTGGCGCGGCGATTTGGGGCTGGCGGCGCGTCCGTGCGTGGCCATGGTCGGCGCGCGCAACGCCTCCGCCGCCGCGATAAAGCTCGCGCGCGAATTCGCCGCGGCTCTGGCGGCGGAAGGGTTCACCGTTGTTTCGGGGCTGGCGCGCGGGATCGATGGCGCAGCGCATGCGGGCGCGCTCAGCGATCCATCTCGTGCCACTATCGGCGTCATCGCCAGCGGGATTGACGTGGCCTATCCCCCGCAGCACGAGAACCTGCAGGAGCGGATCGCATGTGAGGGCTTGCTGATCGCCGAACAGCCTCCGGGCACCGAACCGCGCGGCAGCCATTTCCCCAGCCGCAACCGGATTATCGCCGGTCTCGCATTGGGAACGCTGGTCGTAGAGGCTGCGCCCAAATCGGGCTCGCTGATTACGGCGCGGTTGGCAGGCGAGGCGGGGCGCGAAGTCATGGCGATCCCCGGCAGCCCGCTCGATGCGCGAGCGCAAGGCTGCAACCAGCTGATCCGCGAAGGCGCCGTGCTTGTCCAGGACCCGGCCGATGTGATCGAACTGCTGTCAGGCTTTGACGGAACGCCGCGTTCGACCTTTCGCGAGGTCGCACCGGCATTCGATTTCGAGATGGATGATCTGGCAGATGCCGAGCCAGCGGAGATCGGTACCTTGCTGACCACCGCGCCGGTTGCTGTGGACGAATTGGTCCGCCAATCGGGCACCAGCGCGGCTTCGGTGCAGATGGCCTTGCTTGAGCTGGAAATTTCGGGCGAACTCATTCGTCATGCAGGAGGGAGAGTCAGCCTTGTCCAATAATGTGAAACTGGCCTCCCGCGTGTTTCGAGTGGCCGCGATTTATGGCGTAATCGTGCTTGCGCCACTCTATCTGGCGCCGGTGCCCGACCCTTGGCGGCTGACGCATTTCGGTTTCATCGGCAC
>SBHJ01000003.1 GCA_006226465.1 Alphaproteobacteria bacterium
ACCAGCGCGGCCGAGATCCGGCTGTCGAGCGCATCGCGCGCCGACTGGGTGGCAAAGCCGACCAGCGCATTGCGCTTGCGCAAGGTCTTGAGCCAATCGCGGATGCGCGCGGCAAAGACCTCATCGTCGAGCGCCTTCCAGCCCTCGTCGATCAGGATCATCGTCGGTTCGCCGTCGAGCCGTTCGTCAATCCGATGGAACAAATACATCATTACCGGGGTGCGCAGGCGCGGGTTTTCCAGCAGCGCAGTCATGTCGAAGCCGAGCACGCGCTCGCTCATATCGAGCCGGTCGTGTTCGTTGTCGAACAGCCAGCCATGTTCGCCATTCACGATCCAGGCTGACAGGCGATCAGCAAGGTCACCCGGCTGCGGACGCCTCGCCCCGGCGAGCAGTTCGGTGAAATGCCGCAGTCGCCTGAGCGAGGCGTGGTTGGCATAGGTGGCATCGACCGCCATTGCGATTTGAGCGAGTTCTTCGGGCCCTTCGGCTTTGAGCAGTACGCCCAGCCAATCGCGCAGGAAGGCCCGGTTGGCCGCACTATCGGGCAGCGCGAGGGGGTTGAAGCCCGACGGCTCGCCCGCCACGATCCGGTCATAGCGCCCGCCGATCCCGCGCACGAACAGCTCGGCCCCGCGATCCTTGTCGAACAGGATCGTGCGCGGGACAAACTTCTGCGCCTGGGCGGCAAGAAAGTTCATCACCACGGTCTTGCCCGAACCCGATGGCCCGATGACCGAGAAATTTCCCAGGTCGCCGTGATGGAAGTTGAAGAAAAACGGGGTGGCGCTGGTGGTCTGCAGCAGGGTTACCGCATCGCCCCAGTGGTTGCCCGCTGCCTGCCCCAGCGCAAAGCCGTGAAAGCTGCCGAAGCTTGCCATATTGGCCGAGGAAATCAGCGCACGGCGCACGACATATTGCTCGTTGCCCGGGAACTGCGCCCAGAAGGCTGGTTCGAGATTGGTATCCTCGCGCACCACGATCGCGCCGCTATCGGCGAGCGCGGCGGCGCAGGCGGCGCTGGCTTCATCGAGCCGATCGAGGCTGCGCTCGCGCACAAGCACGGTCAGGTGATGATCGCCGAACCCGACCGCGCCATTGCCGAGCTCGTCACGCGCGGCGAGCATGTCGGCTCGCTCGGCGGCGGCATCTTCATCGACCGAGCGCAGGCGCCGCAGGGCCAGGTCGATCCGTTCCTTGGCAGTGGTGCGCTCGGCCGGGGCATAGCTCTCGCACACCACCATCTCCAAGGGCAGCCGCAAGAGCCCGTCAATCAGGCCTGGCGAAGTTGCATCGGGATAGTCCTTGAGGCCCAGCATGGCGGCAAAATCGGGTGCGCCCGAACCACGCAGCTCCATCGCGTCCAGCCCGAAGCTGGCGCGGCGATAGGGCAGCATCTGACCGATATCGGTGTCCTCGGCGGGGCGGCGCACGGGGCGCATCTCGCCGTTGTAGAGCGCCGAAAGCAGCTCGAGCATCTCAGAATTGGTGCCGTTTGCGCCCCGGTAATCGCCCAGCATCACCGCGCCATAGGGCGCGAGCGAAGCGACAAGGCCAGTCATGGCCGATTTGAGCACGCGCAGATCGCGCGGATCAGGCTCGATCTCGGCCCGCTGGCGGCTCACCAGCCGCTGCATGCGTTCGACAAGGCCCGCCTTTCCGCGCGCGGGGCGCCGGATCAGGGTGACGAACTGGTCGTTGACGAACAGCGCGCCACCCGCGAGCCGTTCCTTCCAGCGTGCATCGATATGGCGGCAGAGTGGATCCTCGAACTCGGCCTCAAGTTCGACCTCGACCCTGCGGCGGATCACGTGATGGTACATGACGAAACGCGAATCGAGCGTCGAGCGCAGCATGACCTCGCGAGCGGCGGCATGGGCGTTGAGACTCTCGGTATCCTCGGTCTCGAACAGGAGGCCCGGGACCTGCAGCGTGCTCATCACCGATCCGTCGCGCAGCAATATCGTGCCCGCATCAACCAACTGCAGATAGGGCAAACGATCGCCCGCCCGCGCTTCCTTCGCGCTCCAGCCTGCTGCTCCGATCCATTTGCTCATAGCTCACACATCCTGCGTCGCGGCCTGCCTCATGGGGCGTAGCTGTTGCAGCCCCAGCGCTTGTAGTTCCTGACCCTGGGGCATAGCGAAACCTTGGTCACCCACAGGTCGAAGACCCGCGGCTCGCGCAGGCTCGCAAAATAACCCACCATATGTACTGCCGCCGGCACCGGCACGATCCAGAAGCTCTTCAGGATCAGAAAGGCGATCGTCGTCACCATCAGGTTGATGATGAAGAAATTCATCGTCACGCCAGCGAACATCTGAGGCCGGGTCAATGCGCGGTGTACCGGATGGCGGACAAGCTCGGCCATCATCCCCCCGTCGCGCTCTGGATGCCGGCCACGATAGTGCCAGCGCCGAACAGGATGAAAACACCGATGATCACGGTCGCGCCGAACCGCCAGTTCATCCGCCCGGTCAGCATCATGAAGCCCACCGCCGCCACCGCCATTACCGCCACCGCAGTCGCGACGTTGCCCAGCAAGGTCCCCTGCAGCCATGCCAGCGCCGCCACGATCGGGCCCGAACCTTGCGGATCGGCCTGCTGCGCCAGTGCGGCAGTGGGGCTCGCAAGCAGTGCCAGAACGGGCAAGCGGTACATAAAACGCATCTATCGATTATCCTCTTGTGCTTGCTGATATTGCTGGGGGCCCGAGTACTGCGCCAACCTCCCCATGATCGCCGCGACATAAGCCTGCGTCTCGCGGATTCGCGGTATGCCACCGGCCCGTTCGACCCGGCCTGGGCCTGCATTATAGGCCGCCAACGCCTTCTCCAGATCGCCGTCAAACCGATCGAGCTGCTCGCGCAGATACCGCGCTCCGCCCTCCAGATTGGCAAAGGGATCGCGCGGATCGACCCCCAGGTACCGCGCCGTCCCCGGCATCAATTGCGCCAGACCCTGCGCCCCCTTGGGCGAAACTGCGCCATGGTGCCAGCGGCTCTCCTGCCACACCAAAGCCTCGATCAAGGCCGGGCTCAAATCATACCGCACAGCAAGCTCTGCTACCTTGGCGGCGTAGACTTGAGGAACCACCTGACCTGAAACCAGTGGCTCGGTTGCAGCAAAGCCAGGCGCCAGACCTTGTTCATCAAGGCCAGGCACCTGTGCAAGCGGGCCAGATACCCACCGCGCGCCACCTTCGCCCACTTCGAGCACGTCGGCATGCGCACCTGTCGCGAAAATCGCCAGCCACGCTGCAAAACCAAACCCCAACAGCCGCGCGAGAATCATCACTCCCTCCGTGCCTATGGCTTAGCCAACCGCACTGCCGGGTGCCAAAGATCAGAAAGGATTGCTGGGCATTGCCTGTTGATTACTCGGTATTTGGCCGCAATTTGCAGCTTAAAGCGACAATCCGCCGTCTACCTTGAGTGTCTGACCCACCACGTAGGAGGACAGTGGAGAGGCAAGGAACAGCGCCGCTCCGGCCATGTCCTGCGGCGTTCCCATCC
>SBHJ01000018.1 GCA_006226465.1 Alphaproteobacteria bacterium
TGGGTATGAACCTTTTGAAGCGGGTGCAGGACGACGTGGTCGAGGTGGCCAAGGTCGAAGCCTTCCCGCGTCTCGAAGGTCGTCAGATGCTGATGGTGTTGGCGCCGAAATAGCTGGGGTTCCCCCTCCTTCTCCACTGCGCTAACAAAGCAGCAATGGGAGGGTCCACCACATGAATGCTCGCCAGATCGGCTTTTTGGCCGGACTGATCGCGTTTGCCTTAACGCTGATTACCGCCCCACCCGCTGGCATGGCTGCCGGTGCATGGATCGTCGCAGGCCTGGTGGTGCTGATGGCGGCTTGGTGGATGACCGAGGCGGTGCCGCTGCCGGTTACCGGTCTGCTGCCGTTCATCGTTCTTCCCCTGGCAGGTGTGATGGACGCCAAGAAAGCCGCCAGTGCATACTACACCGACATCATCTTCCTGTTGCTGGGCGGCGCCTTCATAGCGCTGGCGATTGAACGCACCGGGCTGCACCGGCGATTGGCGTTGTTCCTGCTGAAGACAATTGGCAGGGGCGGCAGCGAATTTCGCCTGCTGCTCGCCTTCATGGCGGCGGCTGCGGTGCTGTCGATGCTGATCTCGAACACCTCGACGGCACTGATCATGATGCCGGTTGCGCTGGCAGTGCTGGTCGGCGGAGAAGGCCATCTGGCCGATGAAGGCGCCATCCATCGCACTGAGGGCCTTTCCGGTGCGCTTCCCATGGGTATTGCCTTTGCTGCCAGCATCGGCGGGATCGGGACGCTGGTCGGTTCGCCCACCAATGCGATTGCTGTCGGGCTGATCGATGAACTCCTAGGCGTCAGGATCAGCTTCTTCCAGTGGAGCCTGTTCGGCCTGCCGGTGGTGGCATTAGGAATTCCTCTGGCCGCATGGCTGATCGCCCGAGTCCAGCAGATTTCTTCACATCCTTTCGACATTAAGGCAGCGCATTCGGCGGTCGATACCCATGCAGCGTGGAGCAGCGCCGAACGTCGGCTGGTGCCGATTGTCGCAATCACATTCCTGCTGTGGATGGGACAGCCACTGCTCGAACCGCTGCTACCCGATGGCGCACTGACCGAAGGATCGGTGGCGATCGCTGCCAGCTTCGCCCTGTTTCTCTTGCCCGATGGCACCGGGCGACCATTGCTCAACTGGGACGAAGCCGATCGCGCGCCCTGGGGCGTGCTGCTGATGTTTGGCGGCGGGCTGGCGTTGGCTGCCGGGATGACGGCATCGGGCCTGGCCGGCTGGATCGGGCAGCAATTGCTTCCGCTCGAAGTCCTGCCGCTGATCGTAATCGCTGCCATCGCAGTGGCGCTGGTGATCGTGGTGACCGAATTTGCCAGCAATGTCGCAACCGCCAGCGGGATTATCCCGGTCGTCGCAGCATTGGCCGCTGCATTGGGGGTCGATCCGGTGCTGCTCGCCATGCCTGCCGCTATCGCCGCCAGTTGGGGCTTTATCCTGCCGGCAGGGACCGGGCCGAATGCCATCGCCTGGGCCACCGGGCGAATCCGGATCGAGCGGCTCGTAACGTCAGGGCTGGCGCTCGACATTGTCGGCATATTCCTCATCGTTGGGGCAGTATGGGCAGTCGAGGGACTAACCTGATTGCATCTGAAACCGGTTGAAGCCGGTCGCATCAATCGCTAATCGGCGCGGCATTATCAGGGCACCAGGCGGAGATGCGTTCCTGCGGAGGTTAGGAACGGGCGCCCCTTTTGCCTTATCGGCTCCTGCCTTCCTGGGGGCGATAACAAGGAAGGATGCTCGCACGATGAGCAAAGCCACCGAAATCAATGGCCGCCCGCTTAAGCCCAGCACCCTGATGATGGGCTATGGTTATGACCCGGTCCTGTCCGAAGGATCGCTCAAGGCCCCGATCTTCCTCACTTCGACCTTCGCTTTCCCCAGCGCAGCGGATGGAAAGCGTCATTTCGAAGGAATTACGGGCAAACGTCCGGGCGGAGCCGATGGCCTGGTCTACTCGCGCTTCAACGGCCCCAACCAGGAAATCCTGGAAGATCGCCTGGGCATCTGGGACGGCGCGGAAGACGCGCTGACCTTCTCCAGCGGCATGACCGCAATCTGCATCCTGATGATGGCCTATGTCAGCCAAGGGGACGTGATCGTCCACTCAGGCCCGCTCTACGCCGCCAGCGAAGGCTTCGTCGCCAAGGTGCTGAGCAAGTTCGGCGTGACCTATGTCGATTTCCCGGCGGGCGCCACCCGCGAGGAACTCGACGCGGTGCTGGAGCGGGCAAAAGATCAGGCCGCAAACCAGGACGGCAAGGTCGCGATGATCTATCTCGAAAGCCCCGCCAACCCGACCAATGCCCTGGTTGATGTGGAGGCGGTCAAGGCCGCGCGCGATGCAGTGCTGACCCCCGATTGCCCGATCGCGATCGACAACACTTTCCTCGGGCCGCTGTGGCAGCGCCCACTGGCGCACGGGGCCGATATCGTGGTCTATTCGCTGACCAAATATGTCGGCGGCCATTCAGACCTCGTCGCCGGCAGCATTGGCGGGGCGAAGAAGTGGATGGACCCGGTGCGCATGCTGAGGAACACGATGGGCGGGATCTGCGACCCCAACACCGCCTGGATGCTGATGCGCAGCCTCGAAACGGTAGAGCTGCGGATGCAGCGCGCGGGCGAGAACGCCGCCAAGGTTTGCGCCTTCCTGCGCGACCATCCCAAAGTCGAGGGACTCGGCTATCTCGGCTTTATCAAGGATGCGCGCCAGCAGGATATCTACAACCGTCATTGCACCGGCGCGGGCAGCACCTTCTCGCTGTTCATCAAGGGCGGCGAGGCGGAGAGCTTCCGCTTCCTTGACAGCCTGACGCTGGCCAAGCTGGCGGTAAGCCTGGGCGGGACCGAAACTCTCGCCAGCCACCCGGCGGCGATGACGCATCTTTCGGTTCCGGACGAACGCAAGGCCGCGCTGGGGATCACTGATAACCTTGTGCGCATCAGCATCGGGATTGAGGATCCGGACGATCTGATCGCCGATTTCGACCAGGCACTGGCGCAGGTCTGATTGCTGTCCTAGGCTGCGCTTTCCCTGATCAAGGAGAGCGCAGCATGGCAAGCGACAAACCCGTATTTCTCGTCATCGGGGCAGGCGCCGGGATTGGTGGCACTGTCGCTGCGCGCTTCGCCCGCGAAGGCTATCACGCGGTTCTGGCTCGGCGTAGCGACGAAGACGGCTTGCAACGCTTGGTTGGCCAGATCGAGGCTGCGGGCGGGAGCGCCAGCGGGATGTTGCTTGATGCGGCGGCGGATGGCTCGATTGAGGCGCTGGTAGAGCAGGTCGAGCGCGATGTTGGACCGATCGACTGCGCGCTCTACAATCTCGGCGCACAGATCGGGAACCGCGCACTTGGCAGCACGCCGCTGAACACGTTCGAACTGGGCTGGCGGCTGGGGTGTTTCGGCCTGTTCCGATTGGCGCAAGCGCTGTTTCCGAAGATGGTCGAGCGAGGCAGCGGGACTTTGCTCGT
>SBHJ01000252.1 GCA_006226465.1 Alphaproteobacteria bacterium
AAACCGCTGAGCGAGATGCGCTTCCTTGCCTTGCTTGATCATCCTGTGAGCGAGGTTGATGCTTCGGTGCGCGGACCAATCGAAGCTGCGCTAGGGATTATCGAGACGGCTGGAGCGCGGATCGATCGCGAAAGCGAACTGATGCCCGACCTGGCCCAGCAAGACGCCAACTATCTGCGGCTGCTCAATGTTGCCATGGCGCGCGGTCTGCCGGGCCCCCAAGGGGAGTCGATGACCATAGCCGACTATTACCTGTTGCTCGACCAGCAAGCACGCAATGAATTCGCCTGGGCGGACCTCTTTGCGCGGTATGATTTCGTGCTCGCGCCCCCGCTAGCGGTGGTCGCCTTCGAGCATGACGCTACCCCGATCCGCGAACGGCGGATCACGATAAACGGCAAGGATAGCGCATTTTCCGATATGCTCGCATGGGCCGGGCTGGCGAGTTTTCCCAACCTTCCATCAACTGTGGTCCCGATTGGCGCCAGCGAGGGTCTCCCCTGCGGCATGCAGGTGATCGGTCCGCGCTGGGGCGATCTGGATTGCATCGCCGCCGCGCGCGAAATCGGCGCGATCTTGCACGGATAATCCCAATGGCACAAAAGCCCGTGATGCAACGCTTTGCCAAGTGGCATATCTGGATTGGCTGGATCGCTGGATTGCCGGTCTTGTTGTGGATGGTGACCGGGCTGTTCATGGCGGCAAGGCCGATCGAGGAGGTGCGCGGCGAGCATCTGCGCAATGAAGTGGACGAACAGCCGCTCATTATTCCCGGCAGCGCGCTCGCGACCGCGGAATTCCCGCTCAAGGAAATGCGCGCAGTGATGCAGGATGGCCGCGCTATCGCGATCCTGACCGCAATGGACGGCAGTGTGCGGCGGGTCGATATGGCGAACGGCCAGCCGATTGCCCCGGTCGATGCCTCTGGCGCGCGCGAGATCGCGGCTGAACGGATAAAGGGCGGAGATAAGGCAGCATCGGTGCGACTGTTCGAGGCCGATGAGGTCCCCTTCGATTTCAGGCGACCTGTACCGGTGTGGCAAGTCGCGCTGGAAGACGGGACGCATGTCTATATCGGACGCGACACGGGTGATGTCGAGGCAGTTCGCACGCGCTGGTGGCGCGGGTTCGATTTCATGTGGGGCCTCCACATCCTAGACCCAATCGAGCGCGAGGACACCAGCCACCCGGTCCTGATCATCGCGGCGATCTTGGGCACGATCGCTGCGCTACTCGGCTGCGTCCTGCTGTTCCGCCGCCGCAAGGCGCGCATATCGACGCCGTGAACGCGATCGATCCATCGCCGGTACTGGAGGCACTCGATATTGTCGGGCTGGCGATCTTCGCCCTCACCGGCGCGCTGGTTGCGGCCCGCATGCAGCAGACATTCGTGACGATGGGGTTCTTCGCGCTGGTTACAGGGGTTGGCGGCGGCACGGTGCGCGATCTGCTGATTGGCGCGCCGGTGTTCTGGATCCATGACCCATGGGTTGCCCCGGCCTGCTTCCTGGTTGCGTTGGTGGCCTGGTTCACTCCCACACGGTGGTGGGAAGGAAAATTGCTCGATTATGCCGATGGCGCCGGTCTTACTGCCTATGCCGTTCTGGGCAGCGCCAAGGCGATTGCTTATGGTGTCGCACCAGTTCCGGCGATGCTGATGGGGGTGATAACAGGCTGTGCGGGCGGAATTATCCGCGACGTCGTGGCCGGAAGGCCGTCAATCATCATGCGGCCAGAACTCTATGTAACCGCAGCGGCATTTTCGGCGGGATTGTGTGTCGCCGGGATGGTCGCAGGAATCGCCCAGACGGCCACCTGGGCGATCGCCTGGCTGGCGGGATTCGCGCTGCGAAGTGCAGCAATCCGCTGGCAGCTCGCGATACCTGCCTACCCCGGCTTGGGCTGATCAGCCGCCGTAATCGGGCTCGTCAGCCGGCAAATCGCCATCGATAGGGCCACCCGGATAGGCTGGTTGCGACGAACTCGGCGCAGTCATTGCCCTGCCATCATTGTCGCGCGCGACATTATTCCACGCGGCGGCATAGCGATCATCGCTCAATTGTTTGTCTTCCGCAGCGCTGGCTGCATAGGCGCCGTAGTCGATATCATCGACCCGGCCATCCTCGCCAATCCGGCAGGTAAACCGTTCGCCGTTGTAAAGCGTGCCCGAAACATGCCAGCCTTCACCATTGCGATCGACGCTATCCACCTGATCGACCCGCACGTCACGCTCGATTTGCGAAACGCACATGCTCACGGCGTTGTCGATCCCGCGCCCGCCGTCATAGCGCGAATCTCCACGACGCTCGCGATAGTCATAGGGGCGGTCGCGATAATCATCGCGGCGATAGTCGCGATTGCGGTAATCCTCGCGCCGGTCGCGTTCCGATCTGGAAGCCGCGCTGGCGATCGCAGCGATCCCGCCGATAATCAGGACACCGGCCAATACGTCGCCCGCATCGACATGGTTGTGCCTACGATAGCCGTACCAGCGGTGATTTTGGGCGTTAACCGAGTCCGCGTCGAAGACTCCGGGCGTCATGACGCCGGCATTCGATGTGGCGGAGTTGGGCAGCTCAGCCGCTGCTGCGGGCGTGGCTGCGATGGAAATTGCAGCTGCCAGACCGGCCAATGCCGCAAGACGCTGTGGTAGGGCCATAGTGGTTTCTTCCTCGAATCTCCGAGCGGCCACCAATCGCTCGCTTACCCATATACATTAGGCGGCCCAGGCTTTCCATCGCCTGAACCGCCCTATTTCAATTCGCATACTGGCAATCAGCGCAGGCCGCGAATTCCGCTGTAGTCGATACCCACAACCCGGCCGCGCGAAACATCGCAGCGGAACTTGCCGGCATCACGGTCATAGCCACGATCATAGCGGCCGTCGCGGTCATAGCGATCGTAGCGGTTGTAGCTGGAATTGTAGCGCCCATAGCCACGGTTACCATCGACCACCAGGCGGCCCTTCACTTCATAACCATAGCGCTCGCGATCGACATCGCGGATTTCGGTCACATCGGCAAAGCGATAGCCCGCGCGGCGCGCATCGCGCTCGACCGCATTCACGCACATTTCGACCGCGCGGCGCGGGTTGTCGTAACCATAGCGGTCACGCCCCCGATAATCGCGATCACCATAACGATAATCGTCGCGGTAACGGCTATTCTTGCTTGTTGCGCTGGCGATGGCCGCGATACCGCCCAGGATAACCGCGCCAGCGATGATATCGCCTGCATCGATCCTGTCGCGGTCGCGATGTCCGGCATAGGCGGGGGTTGCACCGGCCAATGCCATGGCCCCTACGGCTGCGGTTGCGATCCCACCCTTCGCAATTGCTGTGATTGTCTTGCTCATTTGAGGGTCTCCTCATCTGGACCGCGGCGGGATTGCCTCGGCTGTGAGGAGAGAGTTAGGTGATTCGCGGTGAGACAAGGCTGAACTGGGCTGACAGGGGACGTTCAGGTAATGGGTGTTTTT
>SBHJ01000078.1 GCA_006226465.1 Alphaproteobacteria bacterium
TTCCATGACCGGCTCTCGCTGGCGTGGAAGATCGCACGCAGCGAAGTGCGCCGCGTGCGTATCCAGGTTCATCCCGGTCGCCGCCAGATGCCCGAACTGCGTTTCGACAATGGCCGCCGTCCGGCCAATGACGGGCACGAATCGAGCTCGCTAGCGCTCGCCGCTGGAACCATCGGCGATGCCGGCTTCACCAGCTCGGTTGGGCTCGATCCGTCGCTGACCTTTGCCGCCTTTGTCACCGGCGAAACCAATGTGCTGGCCAAGAACGCGGCCGAACGCATGGCCGCGACCGAACAGCCGCAATTCAGCCCGCTCTATCTCAAAGCCGCGACCGGGCAGGGCAAGACGCACCTGCTCCACGCGATCGGGCATTCCTACCTTCAGGCGCATCCACGCGCGCGCATTTTCTACTGCAGCGCCGAGCGCTTCATGGTCGAATTCGTCCAGGCGCTGAAGCAGAACCAGATGATCGAGTTCAAGGCGCGGTTGCGCAGTTTCGATCTGCTGCTGGTCGATGACATCCAGTTCATCATCGGAAAGGCGAGCGCGCAGGAAGAACTGCTCTACACCATCGATGCCTTGCTGGCCGAGGGCAAGCGCCTGGTCTTCGCCGCCGATCGTGCTCCGCAAGCGCTCGATGGCGTCGAGCCCCGCCTGCTCAGCCGCCTGTCGATGGGCCTTGTCGCTGATATCCAGGCTGCAGACATCGAATTGCGCCGCTCGATCCTCGAATCGAAGCTGACCCGATTTGCCCCGCTCGACGTGCCTGACGATGTGATCGATTTCCTCGCCCGCACGATCACGCGCAATGTCCGCGAACTGGTTGGCGGGCTCAACAAGCTGATCGCATACGCCCAGCTTACCGGCCAGGAAGTATCGCTGCAGCTCGCCGAAGAGCAGCTCACCGATATCCTCTCGGCCAACCGCCGCCGGATCACGATTGATGAGATCCAGCGCACCGTGTGCCAGTTCTATCGCATCGACCGAAGCGAGATGTCGTCCAAGCGGCGCGCCCGCGCTGTGGTGCGTCCGCGCCAGGTGGCGATGTATCTCGCCAAAGTGCTGACGCCGCGCAGCTATCCCGAAATCGGGCGCAAATTTGGTGGTCGCGATCACTCAACGGTGATCCATGCCGTTCGCCTGATCGAGGATCTGCGTCAGCGTGATGCCGATATGGATGGCGATGTGCGCAGCTTGCTGAGGCAATTGGAAAGTTAGAGGTTGTCCGGGAGAGGCGGAGAGAACATCCGCCCCCTTCGGTTCGCATGACAGGGTTTTGACAGTGTGTCGGCGGGGCTGGTTAACGGCCCTGTCGACACATTGTTCACATCATACCGACAGCTTTTCCGCAGCCCTATCCATCCATCCCTCATGGTCTGATTGCGCCGATCAACCGGCAGTAAACCCTCCATCGACCACCATTTCACTGCCGGTCATGAAGGCTGCCTTGTCAGATGCAAGGTACACCGCAGCATTGGCGATATCGCTTGTCTCGCCCATCGTTCCCAACGGATGGAGCGAGGCGACCTGGCTCCGGGCCTCATTCGCGCCCACGCCCGATGCATGTGAAACGCCCTCAACCACTTCCTGTCCCATCGCCGTGTCGATTACCCCCGGATGGATCGAATTGACCCGAATGCGCTGCGGGGCAAGTTCAAGCGCGCAGCCCTTGGTGAACAATCGCACGGCGCCCTTCGACGCATTGTAGCAAGCAGCGTTCGCACTCCCGACAAGGCCCGCGATCGAGGAGAGATTGATGATCGAAGCCCCGCCTTTCCACTTGGGGGCCCGTTCCGCGAGCAGGGGGATGGCCGCCCGCGTCCCCAGGAACACTCCCTCCACATTCACCGCATGGAGTCTTTGCCACTCCGCAAGGCTGGTTTCCGTGATCGGCTTCATCAGAAATAGTCCGGCATTGTTGACGAGGATATCGAGCCCTCCCGCCTCCTCGCGAAGCCAGTCGATCGTCTGCGCCCAGTCTTCCTCGCTGGTGACATCTTGCGCGCGTGCGAGCCCGCCAATTTCATCTGCCAGTTCAGATGGGGCAGCGAGGTCGGTGACCGCGACCGTTGCACCCTCGGCAGCCATGGCTCGCGCCACGGCCTCACCGATCCCACGCGACGCGCCCGTAACCAGCGCAATACGTCCTTCCAGATTGCCCATACCTGTTCCCCTCAAGAATTTCCGGCAAGACTGGACCATCGCATTCCAATTGTCATTGATTCGCTTGTCTGGCTCGCCTTGGGGCGCGAACTACCCTATGCGCTGGCGCGATGACCTTGACCCCTGCTCGCCTCGAAAGATTTGCGCGCCATATCGTGCTGCCCGAGATTGGCGGCGCCGGGCAAGTCGCATTGGCTGGCAGGCATGTCGTGCTGGTCGGCCTGGGCGGGATAGGTTCGCCTGCGCTGCAATATCTGGCCGGGGCCGGGATCGGGCGCTTCACCCTGGTCGATGACGACACTGTCGACGTCAGCAACCTCCAGCGGCAGACGATATTCACCACACGCGATGTCGGCCATGGCAAGGCAGTGAGCGCCAGGCGCTGGCTCGCCAATTTCGACGAGGCGCTGCAAGTGGAGATCAGCGATACCCGGATCACGGGTGACAATGCCGCCACGCTGGTTGCTGGGGCCGATCTGGTGCTCGACGGGACCGACAATTTCGCCACGCGGCTGGCCGTGTCGGATGCCTGCGTGAGGGCGGGCGTTCCCCTGCTAAGCGCCGCTGTCGGCCGGTTCCAGGGGCAGGTCGCGGCCTTTGCCGGCCATCTGCCCGAACATTCCTGCTATCGCTGCTTCGTGGGCGATGCCTTCGATGCCGAAGATTGCGATACCTGCGCCGAAGATGGCATGCTGGGCGCGATGGCAGGCTGGGTCGGCACATTCGCAGCCATGCAGGCAGTGCGCATCCTGCTCGACGGGGTCAGCGCTTTGGGCTACCCAATGTGGGGCAAGCTGCATGTGCTCGACGGGCTCCAGCCAGGAATGCGGACCATGCGGATCGCCAAAGACCCAGAATGCAAAGGATGCGGCTCAGCCGCCTAACACCTCTTCTACCCATTGCGGCACCAATTCCCCTGCCCGCCCCTGCCGCGATTGGTGGAACCAGTGCGAACCTTCGCTGGGTTCGAGATTGAGCTCGAGCGTTTGCGCACCCAATTCGCGAGCGTCGCGCACGAACCCCGCCGCCGGATAGACCGCGCCCGAAGTTCCAATGCTGACAAACAGGTCCGCTTCGCGAATCGCGCGATATATCCGGTCCATCTGGTATGGCATCTCGCCAAACCACACGACATCGGGGCGCAGGCTGCGCGCCTGACAGATCGGACAAGGTGGGCGGTCGCTCAAGGTCGAATCCCAGGGAGAGCGCATTTCGCACGAGGTGCAGAGCGCGCTCTTCAGTTCGCCATGCATATGCAGCACGCGCTTTGCCCCGGCCCGTTCGTGCAGATCATCGACATTCTGCGTCACGA
>SBHJ01000059.1 GCA_006226465.1 Alphaproteobacteria bacterium
GGGCTGCGCGGGTTCACGGCCAGTCGGTCGGGCGGAATGTCGCTTTGCGTCTCTTCAGTCATGTGCGGCCCCTTAGTCGCGCGGACACGACCAAACAAGCCGCAAGCGCTTGCCCTTTTGTTCAGCGCCGACTAATGGCGCTCCCCTACACGCGTGCGGTCGCGCCTCACGCGCGGCTTCGTTCGGGATGCGGGCGTGGCGGAATTGGTAGACGCGCTGGTTTTAGGTACCAGTATCGCAAGATGTGGGGGTTCGAGTCCCTTCGCCCGCACCATTTCCGCTCGGACGTGGCTCGAACATTACAAATTGTTGAAAAGGCTGAAGTTTTAAGCTCATGCAGATCAAAGAAACCACCAACAAGGGCCTCAAGCGCGCCTATCAGGTCACGATCGCGGCCAAGGATATCGCCGCGCGGATCGAATCCGAGGTGAAGAAGATTGCGCCGCAGGTGAAGATGCCCGGCTTCCGGCCAGGCAAGGTCCCGGCGAATCTCGTCAAGAAAATGCATGGCGAGCAGTTGCATGCGCAGACCATCAACGATGTGATCCGCGAATCGGTCGACAAGCTGATGCGCGACAAGGAATTGCGCCCCGCGATGCAGCCCAAGATCGATCTTGGTGCAGGCTATGAAGAAGGCAAGGATGCCGAGCTTTCGGTCGAGCTTGAGGTGCTGCCCAAGGTTGAAGTGCCATCGCTCGACGGATTGAAGCTCGAAAAGCTGGTTGTGCCGGTGTCCGAGGATGCCGTGACTGAAGCGATCCTGGGCATTGCCGGCCAGAACAAGAGCTACAAGGATGCGCCCAAGACGAAGAAAGCCGCCGATGGCGACCAATTGATCATCGATTTTACCGGCAGTGTCGATGGCGTCGAATTCGAAGGTGGCAAGGCCGAAGGCGCGCCGCTGGTGCTGGGTTCAGGCCAGTTCATCCCCGGCTTCGAAGAACAGCTGACCGGCGTGAAGACGGGCGATGAAAAGACCATCACCGTGACTTTCCCGGAAGACTACCCGGCCGAAAATCTCAAGGGCAAGGAAGCGCAGTTCGCGATCACGGTCCAGCAGGTCAAGGTCGAGACCGAAACCAAGGTGGACGAGGACTTCGCCAAGAGCCTGGGCCTCGAGAGCCTCGAGCAACTGCAGGGCCTGTTGCGCGGCCAGCTGGAACAGCAGACTGCCGGGTTGACCCGCACGCAGATGAAGCGCCAGCTGCTCGATACGCTCGCCGCCGGACACGATTTTGAAGTGCCCGAAGGCATGGTCAACGCCGAATTCGAGCAGATCTGGGCGCAGCTCCAGCAGGAAGCCGCGCGTGAGGAAGATCCTGCCGCTGCACTGAAGGAAATCGAGGCCGAGAAGGACGATTATCGTTCGATCGCCGAGCGCCGCGTGCGCCTGGGCCTGCTGCTCAGCGAGATCGGCCAGGCCAATGGCGTGCAAGTGACCGCCCAGGAAATGAGCATGCTGATCCAGCAGGCGGCGCAGCAGTATCGCCCGGAAGACCGCGAACGGTTCGTCCAGTACGTCCAGCAAGAACCGATGGCTGCAGCGCAGCTTCGCGCACCGCTCTATGAAGACAAGGTGGTCGATTTTCTGTTCGACAAGGCTGAAGTGACCGAGCGTGAAGTCAATCAGGAGGAGCTCGAAGCCGCGATCGAGGCTGAAGAGACCACTCCGGCCAAGGCCGCGCCAAAAAAGAAGGCCGCTGCCAAGAAGGCTCCTGCCAAAAAAGCCGAACCCAAGAAGGCCGAAGCCAAGGCAGAGAAGAAGCCCGCCGCCAAGAAGGAACCTGCCAAGAAGGCCGCTCCGGCAAAGAAGGCGGCCGCCAAGCCCGTGGCGGAAAAGAAGCCCGCTGCGAAGAAGGCTCCGGCCAAGAAGGCAGCCGCGAAGAAATAATCAGGCGAAGGCCTGGCAGAAATTGGGGCGGGGTCGATCGTGTCGACCTCGCCCTTTTTCTTGCACCCTAGCTGGCGGGTGTCGCCAGCGCGGTTCCAATCAGCGCCTCGCGCGTCACCAGCTCTGCCAGTTGTTCCTCGGTCCAACCCTCGGTCCCCTCCGGTCGCATCGGAATGACCATGTAGCGCGTCTCCGCACTGGTCTCCCACACGCGCACCGAAACTGCCGGATCAAGATCAAGGCCGAGCTCGTGCAGCACCCGGCGCGGTTCGCGCACCACCCGCGCACGATATTCGGGGCTCTTGTACCAATCGGGCGGCAGGCCCAACACCGGCCAGGCGGTGCATGAGCACTGGGTGCAAACGATGACATTGTGCATGGAGGGCGTATCTTCAAGCGCCACGATATATTCACCCTGGGGGCCGTGATAACCCAGTTCAGCACAGGCGGGCGTGGCATCGGCCAGCAGGCGTGCCTTGAATTCGGGATCGGTCCAGGCCTTCGCAACCACGCGCGCGCCGTTCTCCGGCTTCCACTCCTCCGCGCCCCAATGGATGATCGGGTCGAGCGCATCCGCTGCCATGGCCCCCTGTTCGATCAGCGCAGATCTCACCGCTGCCGCACGCGCGGCAATCGGTGCCACATCATTGGTGCTCATGCCGTGGCTCCTTCCAGATAGCTGTCCCACAAATCGACCACGACAAAATCGTTGTCGGTCCCGTTATCGCCCCACAATTCACGCGCGGTGAATTCGACATGGTACGTGTGCTCCTCACGCTGCGCGCCGCCATGCGCGGAGGTATCGGGGAAGGGGAATGGCGGCGCGACGTGCAGCACGCGGCCCTGCTTGCCGCGGCAGAAACGTGGTGCACGAGTGTGCCCCTTGGGATGGAAGTCTTTCACCTTCACCACGTCGCCCTTGTTGAAGCGCTGTTCGGATTGCGGCGTGAGATCGGCCAGCGGCTTATCGGCAACCGGGCCTGCCAGTGGAAATCTGCCGCCCGCGCGCCGCTCCAGATCGGCATGGTCGAGTACGCCGTTCTCGACCAGCAGGGTCGTGACCCCGGTCAACACGCGTTCGTAATAATGGACGGCGAAATAGTGGCTTGGCGCCATGCGCTCGACCGAATGTCGATAGGCATCGGGCGTGTGGTTCTGCAGCAGGATGACCGATCCAAGCATTAGGCCGAAGGCGGTCTCTTGCCACTCTTCGTGAAAGGCTTCGGTGGTCGGCCGATAGTTGATTGGTCCAAAACCATGCATCCCGCCAAGGTCGTGAACGCCGTCCATAGCTATTCCCCCACGTGCCAAGGTTTGAACGAAGGCGGGAGCAAGACCGCCGTTCGTGCCCGCTCATAGGCAGCGCCAGCCTTCAGCACAGCGTGGTCCTGCCATTTGGCGCCCATGAAACTGAGGCCCACCGGCAGGCCTTCGACCGCGCCCATTGGCACACTCAGGTGCGGATAGCCTGCGACCGCCGCCAATGATCCCGCTCCGATACTGCCGGGATAATTGTCACCGTAGATGAGGTCGATTGGCCAGGCTGGACCTGTAGTCGGAGCGATCAGCACGGTTACGTTGTT
>SBHJ01000299.1 GCA_006226465.1 Alphaproteobacteria bacterium
TGGGTCGTTAGCGGACATTGCCGTCATCCTCCCAAACCCTATCCCATCAGCCCCCGCACAAACGGAACCAGACCGGTCTGGCGGCTACGCTTCATCCGCTCGGCGTGGAGAATCTCGCGGACCTTGGCGAAGCATTGATCGACATCGTCATTGATCACGACGTAATCGTATTCGGCCCAATGGCTGATCTCGCCCCGGGCGCGCTCCATCCGCGCATCGATCACCTCGGCACTGTCCTGTGCGCGGCTTTCGAGCCGGTGGCGTAGTTCGGCAAGGCTCGGAGGCAGGATGAAGACGGAAACAACGTCTTCGCGAGCCTGCTGCTTGAGCTGTTGCGTGCCCTGCCAATCGATATCGAACAGGAAATCCTGACCTTCCTTCAAGCCTTTGTGAATGTGGCTCTTGGGGGTGCCATAGCGGTGCCCGAAGACGATCGCCCATTCGTAAAAATCGTCGTTATCGACCATCCGCTCGAATTCGGTATCGCTGACAAAGTAGTAGTCGATGCCATCAACCTCGCCGGGCCGCCGCGGGCGGGTGGTTGCCGAAACCGAAAGCTTGATCTCGTCATCCGCCATCAGCAGCATGCGCGAGATCGTCGTCTTGCCCGCGCCAGAAGGCGAGGACAGGATGAACATCAGTCCACGGCGTTGCTCTGCATTGGTGCTGGTGGTTTGATCGGCCATGTGCGCTGTTGGCGCAAAGCGGGTCGGATAATCAAGAGGGCGCGCGCTATTTCTTGCGGCCGAAATCCACCGTTACGACATTGGAGCCATCATCGCTCCCGGTCGGCGTGTCGTCACCATCGGGCTCGTCGTTCTCGGCGTCTTCGTGACCTTCGGGTGCCATATCGGCGACCTTGGCCTGGAACTGCAGCCCGAAATCGACCGCCGGATCGACGAAGGCGGTGATCGCGGCATAAGGAATCGAAAGCTTGGCGGGGATCTGGTTGAAGCTGAGCCCCACCGAAAACCCATCCTCGCCCACGTCCAGGTCCCAGAACTTGTTCTGCAGGACGATGGTCATTTCATCGGGGAAACGCTCCTTCAGGTGCGCCGGAATCGACACGCCCGGAGCTTCGGTCTTGAAGGTGATGTAGAAGTGATGGGCGCCCGGCAACTCACCGCCGCCGCCCTGGATTTCGCCCAGGACCCGCCCAACTACGGCGCGCAATGCTTCCTGCACGATCTCGTCATACGGAATGAGACTGTCGGGGGCTTCGTCGCTCATGACATGAAAATTGGCCGTCGTCGCGCCGCGGGTCAAGCAAGATTCGCTTGGCTTCTGGGGAGAATATCGCATTGCACCAATGCTTGCGCGCGCGGGCCAAGCGCTTATAGCGCGCTCCATGCGTACCAGCCGGATCGAAAGAAAGACTGCGGAGACCGCGATCGAGGTGGAAGTGAACCTCGATGGCAGCGGCGTGTATGACATTTCCACCGGAATCGGGTTCCTCGATCACATGGTCGAACAGTTCAGTCGCCATTCGCTGATCGACGTCACGATGAAGGTCGAGGGCGATCTGCATGTCGATCAGCACCACACGACTGAGGACAGCGCGATCGCACTGGGCCAGGCGATTTCGGAAGCTTTGGGCGACAAGGCCGGCATCGGTCGGTACGGCGCAGCCTATTCGCCGATGGACGAAACGCTGGCGCGGGTTGCGCTCGACATTTCGGGGCGGCCCTACCTCGTGTGGAAGGCCGGCTTCACCCAGGAAAAGCTGGGTGAATGGGATACCGAGCTGATCGAGCACTGGTTCCATTCGGTGGCGCAGGCGGCGGGCATAACGCTGCATGTCGAACAGCTCTATGGCACCAATAACCACCATGTGTGTGAGGCGATCTACAAAGGATTCGCTCGCGCCATGCGGCAGGCGGTCGAGCTCGATCCGCGCAAGGGCGGGGCGATCCCCAGCACCAAGGGTCAGTTGGGCGGCTAAGCATGTCCGAGGCCTTGGCCCTTATTGATTACGGCGCGGGCAATCTCCATTCGGTCTATAACGCGTTGATGGCGGCGGGCGCGCATCATGTCGCGGTTACCGCCGACCCCAAGCTGGTGCGCGGCGCACGGCGGATCGTGCTGCCGGGCGTTGGCAGTTTCCGGGCCTGCGCCAGGGGGCTCAACGCGATCCCGGGCATGGTTGAGGCGCTGGAAGATCGCGTGGTCGCGCAAGGCGTGCCGTTCCTCGGCATTTGTGTGGGCATGCAATTGCTCGCCACCCGTGGACGGGAGCATGGCACGACCAAGGGGCTTGGCTGGATCGATGGCGAGGTCCATGCGATCGAGCCCAGCGATCCTTCGATCAAGGTGCCGCACATGGGTTGGAACGATGTTGCGATCATGCCGCATGCCAGGCGGCACCCGGTGTTGGAGGAAGGCGAAGCCTATTTCCTCCATTCCTATCATTTTGCTGCAAGCGACGGCCATGAAGTCGCCGCCATGACCGACCATGGCGAAGGGTTGGTCGCGGCGGTCGCGCGCGACAATATTATCGGGGTTCAGTTCCACCCGGAGAAGAGCCAGGCCTATGGCTTGGCCACGCTCGAACGTTTCCTGGGGTGGGATCCGAAATGATCGTCTTTCCCGCCATAGACCTGAAGGGCGGCGAAGTGGTGCGCCTGTCCGAAGGCGATATGGATCGCGCCACGGTCTATGGCGACAATCCGGCGGCGCAGGCCTTGCTGTTCGCCGAGGCGGGTGCCGAGCACCTGCACGTAGTCGATCTTGATGGAGCCTTTGCGGGCGAGAGCCGCAATGCCCATGCGGTGAGCGCCATTGTCGAGCAATTTCCCGGCTATGTGCAATTGGGCGGCGGCATCCGGAATGCCGAGGCGGTGGAATTCTGGTTCAACCTGGGCGTGGCCCGGATTGTGATTGGTTCGGCGGCGCTCAAGGATCCCGAATTCGTCAAGGAAATGGCGCGCGAATGGGAAGGCGGCATCGTCGTCGCGGTCGATGCGCGCGATGGCATGGTGGCGACCGAAGGCTGGGCCGAAGTGTCCGATGTTTCGGTGGTCGATATGGCGCGCCGGTTCGAGGATGCCGGGGTCGCCAGTCTGCTGTTCACCGATATCGGGCGCGACGGCTTGCTTACCGGCTGCAATATCGATGCGACGGTCGACCTCGCGCGGCGAGTCGATATCCCGGTGATCGCCAGCGGCGGGGTCAAGGGGCTCGACGATATCCATGTCCTCGCGCTCCACGCGCACGAGGGGATCGAAGGCGTGATCACCGGCCGCGCGCTCTATGAAGGACGCCTTGATCTGGCGGCGGCGATCGCAATGGGAAATCGCGCATGACCGTCCGTATCCGCGTCATCCCCTGTCTCGACGTCGCCGATGGCCGCGTGGTCAAGGGCGTCAATTTCGTCGATCTCAAGGATGCGGGTGATCCGGTCGAACAGGCGCGCGCCTATGACCTGGCAGGGGCGGACGAGCTGTGCTTCCTCGACAT
>SBHJ01000141.1 GCA_006226465.1 Alphaproteobacteria bacterium
GCGTGCATGCGCTGCAGATGGAGATTTGCCAGAGCGCCTACCTCGAAAGCGAGGAACCGCCCTTCAACTATTCGCTGGCGAAAGCCGAAGATTTGCGCGCCGTCCTGGCGAGCGTGCTCGACAATATCAGACAGGTCCTTGGAGAATTGAAATGAGTGCAGCGATCCGCAATGTCCGCGAGATCAAGAGCCCGACCGGCCCGGAGCTCAATTGCGGCAGCTGGCAGACCGAAGCGCCGTTCCGCATGCTGCAGAACAATCTCGACCGCGAGGTAGCGGAGAACCCCAACGAGCTGGTGGTCTATGGCGGGATCGGGCGCGCCGCACGCAGCTGGGAGGATTTCGACCGGATCATCGCGAGCCTCAAGACCCTGAGTGACCACGAGACCTTGCTGGTCCAGTCGGGCAAGCCGGTCGGCGTGTTCCGCACACATTCGGACGCACCGCGCGTGCTGATCGCCAATTCGAACATTGTGCCGCATTGGGCGAATTGGGATCACTTCAACGAGCTCGATAAGAAGGGCCTGATGATGTACGGCCAGATGACGGCCGGATCGTGGATCTATATCGGCACGCAGGGCATCGTTCAGGGCACTTACGAGACCTTCGTCGAAGCTGGTCGGCGCCATTACGATGGCAATCTCAAGGGCAAGTGGATCCTCACCGGCGGGCTTGGCGGAATGGGAGGAGCTCAGCCGCTCGCCGCCGTCATGGCGGGAGCCTGCTGCCTCGCGGTCGAGTGCAACCCGGACAGCATCGATTTTCGCCTGCGTACACGATATGTAGATGAGAAGGCCGAGACTTTGGACGAGGCACTGGCGATGATCGATCGCTGGACATCGGCCGGAGAGGCCAAGTCGGTCGGCCTGCTCGGGAATGCGGCCGAGATATTCCCTGAGCTGGTTCGCCGGGGCGTGAGGCCCGATATCGTCACCGACCAGACTAGCGCGCACGACCCGGTTAACGGCTACTTGCCCGAAGGCTGGAGCATGGCTGAATGGCGCGAAAGGCGTGAAAGCGACCCGAAGTCCGTCGAGAAAGCCGCCAAGGTCTCGATGCGCAAGCAGGTCGAAGCGATGCTGGCATTCTGGCAACGCGGCATCCCCACGGTCGATTACGGCAACAATATCCGCCAGATGGCGCTCGAAGAGGGGCTCACAAACGCCTTCGACTTTCCCGGCTTCGTGCCCGCCTATATCCGCCCGTTATTCTGCCGCGGGGTTGGCCCGTTCCGCTGGGCGGCGCTGTCGGGCGATCCTGAGGATATCTACAAGACCGACGCAAAGGTGAAGGAGTTGCTGCCTGATAACCACCACCTCCACAACTGGCTCGACATGGCGCGTGAGCGCATCGCATTCCAGGGCCTGCCGGCTCGGATCTGTTGGGTTGGGCTGGGTGATCGCCACCGGCTGGGCCTCGCCTTCAACGAGATGGTCGCATCGGGTGAGCTCAAGGCTCCGGTGGTGATCGGGCGCGATCACCTCGATAGCGGATCGGTCGCGAGCCCCAACCGCGAGACAGAAGCGATGCAAGATGGCTCCGACGCAGTTAGTGACTGGCCGCTGCTCAACGCCCTGCTCAACACCGCCTCGGGCGCGACCTGGGTCAGCCTGCACCATGGCGGCGGTGTGGGCATGGGCTTCAGCCAGCATGCGGGCATGGTGATCGTCGCCGACGGGTCCGAGGACGCAGCGAGACGGCTCGAGCGGGTGTTGTGGAACGACCCTGCGACCGGCGTCATGCGCCATGCCGATGCAGGCTATGACATTGCACTGGACTGCGCGCGCGAAAAGGGACTGAGGCTTCCGGGGATACTTGGCGAATGATCGCTGTGTGAGCGCATGCTATCGACAGGATTCGACAAACTTATCCACAGACTTATACATTGCGCCGCTTCGGGAGTCGCGAATCGAGGGGATCGCAACCATGGGACGACCAACCATAAGGTCGAGCAGTCCGGATATGTTCGGCCGGACACAGCCAATTCAGGATCAATTTGCCCGGCGCGCGGAATACGGACCAATCCGGCCTATGGAGGAGCCGCGCGGCTTGTCGCGGCTGTTCGGACTCCTTATCCCGCTGGGAGACTAGCCTGATTTCGCCACTGTGATGAATTTGGTGTCGGTGTAGCCGAGGTAGCCCTCGACGCCGCCTTCCGAACCGAACCCGCTATCGCCGATCCCGCCAAAGGGAGTCTCCGGCGAAGCCACGATCAAATGGTTGATCGCCACCATGCCGGCTCTGAGCGCCTTGCCAAGATAATAGCTTTCGTTCTGCGAGGCGGTGAAGGCATAGGCGGCGAGGCCGTACCGCAGTGAATTGGCGATCTTGACCGCGTCTTCGAGCTCGTCGAACGGGACGATCCCGGCGATCGGACCAAACGGCTCTTCGTTCATCAGTCGGCTGTCCGAAGCCGGACCGGCAACGACAGTCGGCTCGTAGAAAAATCCCTTGCCCTCGATCCTTTTGCCGCCCGTCAGGATTTCACCACGATTGCCGCCCAGATCACCCAGGATATGGTCCATGGCGTGAATCCGCCGCTCGTGTGCGAGCGGACCCATATCAACAGACTCGTCAGCACCGGGATCGCCTACCTTGATCTTCTTAACCCGCTCGGCAAATTCGGCGACAAACTTGTCGTAGATGCTGCGCGCAACCAGGAACCGCGTTGGCGAAACGCATACCTGCCCTGCGTTGCGATATTTTACAGTGGCACATGCGGCGACGGCACTCGCGAAATCGGCATTCTCCGAAACGATCACCGGTGCATGTCCGCCAAGCTCAGGTGTGAAGCGCTTCATGCCCTGTGCCGCCAGCGCTCCCAGTTGCTTGCCCACCGCAGTCGAGCCGGTGAAAGAAACTTTGCGAGTAATTGGCGAAGCGATCAGATGTTCCGAAATCTTACCGGGATCGCCATAGACCAAATTGATCACTCCGGCGGGAATCCCACCGTCGACCAGTGCTTCAACCAGCAATTGTGCAGATGCAGGCGTATTCTCTGCAGGCTTGAGAATCGCCGAGCAACCAGCTGCCAATGCACCACCCAGCTTGCGGGCGGGCAGGTTCACCGGGAAATTCCACGGCGTCAGCAGCACTGCGGGGCCGATTGGGACATGGTGCACCTGCTGGGACAGGATATTCGCGCTACGCGAAGGAACCAGGCGACCTCCCGCACGCTTTGCTTCCTCTGCCTGGAAATCGATCACGTCTGCAGCGCTGGCTACTTCGCCCAGCGATTGGGCCAAGGGCTTGCCAACTTCGGCGGTCAGTACGCGAGCAATGTCCTGCGCGCGCCCGCGGATTAGTTCGGCGCCCTTGCGCAAGATATTGCAGCGTTCGATCGCGGGCTTCGCGCTCCATAGACGAAACCCTTCATCGGCAGCCGCGAGCGCCGCGTCGAGCTGCTCCGTCGATGCCTTGGGCATCAA
>SBHJ01000262.1 GCA_006226465.1 Alphaproteobacteria bacterium
GATTCTCGAGAATCTGGCGCGCGTCCTCGTTTGTAAGCTTTCTGCTGGTGCGCTTCTGGAAGACTTTCCGGGCCTTTTCGACGATCTCGTCGGAAAACCGCCTGCTGTGGCGCACGGGACGATCGTCGTCCCCTAGCCCATCCTCGCGCCCCTTCATTGAGCGGCTTGCCCGGCCGCCTGGCCGGACTCCCCAATTGGTACGGATACCGATTGTTCCGCTAGGATCTCGTCATCAACAGACAGTCCGCCATGGATCGGACATGGCAAGTGGCCCATCCACCACGAAGGGCTAGATTTACTTCTTTCGGCAAGACACATGGAACGCTACCCCAAAAGGCAGCGCAGGACAGTCATGAAGCGAAGTCACGTTAGCATTTCTTCGGGAGAATATTGAAGTACCAAATTTGAAGTTTCTGCACATCACTGCCGAAAATTTGCGCGGATGCGCCTTCGTCGCCCTGTTTCATTTTGTTCGCTCTTCAATCGCATCCGGCAAGCAAAGCAAAATGAGCAAACCGGTGGAAAAAATTTACGACTGAGATTTCTTTGGCCTCGGCTGATGAAGCTTGCGCCGCACGCCGGGCTTCAATGCGTTTCGAACATCCCTGTCGACAGTAGCAAGGTCGAACCACCCAGGATCGAAATGACCACCGCACCAGCGTTTAGTTTCTCGGTATTCAGGATCCTTGGGATTTCGGATCACATCCAGAAATCGCTCGTAGCCCGGGACGCCTCCGACATCCTCGGGCGGGCGGGCGCCCGCTCCATCAATGCAAGTCGCTTGGTGGGGCGTGCTTTCAAGAAAAAGATAATCTTCAATTTCAATAGTATGATACCAGTTGTCGCCAAAATCGTATAGATAGGTGAATGAGGTTCCCGCGTTACGAAAATCCCGCAGCCTGACCTCGCGTTCATCAAAGACCTTCGGATCGCCGATGGTCGAGCCGTCTATGGATTCTGCGGCATTACTGTAGCGCAGTCCCCCAATGTCAAACTCGTGGAGATGATAATTCCACCAATTGAAAGCTCCTTGGATAACGAGATGAAGCTGCTCGAGGTTCCATCCGCTCGGCACAATGAGCCGCCGCCAAGCAACTGGCTTGATCTCATCGATTGATAATCGGAGTTGAACGGCGTCGGGAGGTCCAAACATACCGCAGAGCAGACCGGCAACCACCCACAACGTCAAGGTCTATACCGGCGATATCGCAGCGAACATCGATCAAGCCTCGCCTGACGGCCACCACTCGGGAGACAGATCCTGCTTCAGCGAATTGACCGCTGAACCCGCGATCAACTCGATACATTTGAGCTCGATGTCACCGAGATCATCATAGATCAGGTGCTGGGGAAATCGGATGCCGTGCCCCATACAGAGCAGCGGCAGCACGATATGGCCAACCGATTGTCCTAGCCGCAAAGTGGCGTTCAGATGATCGTCCAGTCGGGTGCTCGGGGCCCCGGACTCCATCTCGCGAAGCCATCGCGGACTGAAGCCCATCTCCTGGGCAAGCTCCGGTTGCGTAATGTGGCGCCGCTTTCGCTCTTGCCTGATCCGTTCCCCGGCAATCTTCTTGATCAGCTTTAAAGGGGACAGATCGACAGCGGCAAATCTCTCGTTCGATGACATGCTTCCGCACTCCTCGGCAGACGCTCCTGACATGACAGGCAGAGAGAGCAGCTAAGTTAATCTCAAGGATTTATGCAATAATAGTTAGCGTTGATTTTAGAGGAACTTCATTGCCGGTTTTGTAGTTAGCGATCACCGTTCTCTAATACATGCCGAAAAATCGCCAGCGCGCAAAAATGTTTACAGATGCGCCTATTCAGCATTTCAAGACCGAATAGCAAACGCATAGTTCGATTCTGCAATCCAAGGATAAAACAAACAAAATTGGCGTGTTACCGGCTAATTTTAAGGAATCGGAACTTAACTGCCTAGCGCTGTTGCAATCTTCTTCGTTTCAAATCAATCAGACTTCGCTCCTGAAAACTCAGGTCGAATCGAACCTGATACTTCAAGATCACAAGTAATTCTCAAACATGGCGCGAGGCGCCGAATGGAGTCGTGCATGAAGCCGATTGCCAAAGCGATTGCGCTTGCCTGTTGCGCCGTCGTCACCATGACAGCCGCAAAGGCGGCACCTGGCGGAAACGCATCGCCGCGCGTGGAAGGCCCGCGTGACATCGTTCCGACGGGGAGTGGTTTCGTCATTCGCGCTTCCATCCCCGAACAAGGCGACGACACCTCCAACCGCTCGGCTCCACCCAAAACCATCCGGATCGGTACCGGCGTGCATCTCGATGCGCGACTGCTCCTGCGCCCGGCCAGCTCAATCAAGGAGAATTCACATGCGCGTCGCTAAGCTGGGGGCGGTCGCTCTCGTTCTGCCTTTGATCCTCGTCGCCCAAAGCGCCGCGTCAGCGCAACAGGCTGATCCGCTTATCGCAGCAGCTCGCGAGGCCGAAAGCGAATTGCGGCAGACCTTTAGAAATTTGCAGTTTGAGGATTTCGGACCAGCGCCAGTCAAGGGACCGATCTATCAGGCCTCAGCTGGCGGCCGTATCATATATTATGCTCCCGAAAGCGAGCATCTGCTCTTCGCGGCGGTCTATGACCGCAACGGTATAAACATTACCGCTCTTGCCCAGGATTCGACTGCACAGCGGAAGCTGGCAGGGATCGATACGAGCAAAGCGCTGGCGCTCGGTCCCATCGGGGCACCGGTGGTAATCGAGTTCACCGATCCTGACTGCCCTTATTGTCGAGCCCTTGATCGCTTTTGGGCCGCGAAGGCGGCGGAAGGCAAGCCGGTTCGGCGTCTGATCTTTTTCGTTTCCGGCATCCATGCCGAAGCGGCGGCGAAGGCAGAGCATATCCTCTGTTCGCCCGACAAGGAGGTCGCGTTCAAGGCGATCTACGCGGGTGCGGCACCCACTGCGCTTCAAAGCTGCGCGGAAGGCCGGTCCAGGGTCGAGGCTGACGCCAAGGTCGTGAGCAAGGTTGGTATCACTGGGACACCCACGCTGATCGTCGATGGAAAGGTTATTTCCGGCTTTCAGCAGGCCGAGCTCGAAGAGTTTCTGAAGACCGGGAAGGCGCTCGCCGATGCTGCGCGATGAACGCCCCCTCTTTACTCCCCCATCGCGGATGTTCGCGGTTGTCCTCCTGCCGCACTGCAGGAACGTCGCGCGCACCGGAATGCCGATGGCGAAGCCCGAAACGGGCCGTTCAGCCTCGCCGTCGGCCGACAGCGATACCCATCGATGCCGGCAAGCATATCGCGGAACGGCCCATTTTCACTGGAGCACGTACATGTTGAAGACTCTCGGAAGACAGTCCGCATCCTTTGCCAATATCGGCATTCCCCTCGCTCTCGCTGCGCTGGTCAGCGGCGGAGCCCACGCGTTCACCGCGCCCACGGCCGGTGACTTGGGCTATGACATCTACGATATCGTGGTCAACAAAGGCGTGAAAGGCCCACTTGGCTTTGTGGGCGGCGTCGCCGCCTTCCTGTTCGGCGTCTCGCGCCTGTTCAGCAACGTCATGGTCGGCATCCCGACCATCGTCGCCGCGGTCTGCCTGATCAAATCCGACACCATCCTCCAGACCTTCGGAATGGTGATCTGACGGTTCGGTCCGCCGCCCGTTCGCGCGGACGACGGACCTCAACAGACCAGGGCGCTCCGGCGTGCTGGTGAGACTGCCTGTGTTGTTCAACCGCAGCTTCGCAGGGCGGTCTTGAAGCAGGAGGAGAAGGGTTCGTGGACGAACGGCTACCCCAATATCTGCATAAGCCGGTCCAAATCTTGTGGTTTGGCTCCGACGAATTCGTGCTGGTGATGTCGACCATCTTCGTCGCCGTGATTGTCGGCGGGATGCTCGGCTGGGCGCTCATCGCGGCCCTTCTCCTTTTCATTCCCTGGCTCCGGACCAAGTCACGTGGGTTCATTCCGCACCTTGCCTGGCGTTGGGGGCTGGTCCGTTGGTCCAAGTATCCTGGGCCGACGCAGACCCGCTTTTTCGAGTGAGGACAAGCGATGTTCGGACGCAAATCCCCCGATATGCCCCCGCGCGACCCGCTGCTCGGCAAGCCCGCCAGCTACGGCATCCATCGCTATGTCCAGGGCGCAAGCAACCTGTTCGAAGAGAACCGGCTGCTGAAGCTCGCGGTGGTTGGGCTGTTCGGCATCACGGCCGTGCTGGGCATGGCGATCTACACGTCTGACCAGAACACGCGCACGGTCGTCGTGCCCTTCGGCGCGGGTGGCGATCTCTATGTCACGGGGAACAAGCCGTCTGAAGCTTATCTCCGAATGATCACGCGCAACGTGGTTTCGCTCTCGGGCACATATTCCGCCTATTCGGCGGACCGGCAGTTTCAGGAGCTGCTGAGCATTGTGCATCCTTCAAGCTACAATGGCTTGAGAGACAGCCTTAATCGTTTGCTCGACGAGCTCGCCGACAATTCCACGCTTTCGATCGCGACCTACATCCGCCCCGACCAGCCCGTGACCTGGACCGACCGCGAGATACTCGTGCCGGTCGAGAAGGTTCGAGTCATCGGCGGTGTGATCCGCAAATTCCGGGGCAATCTGCGGATTCGCTACGTGATCGACAATGGCCGCTTCTGGCTGACTGCCCTGACGGAGGAAAATTTCGATGCCCAGCCCCGTTAAGCGGCTGCTGGCGCTCGGCCTTGCGCTGACGCCGCTGCCGGGACAAGCGCAGACCATCGTCGCGCTGCCTGACCAGACCAGCACGATCCGCCTGTCCAACCGTGACATCAACCATGTCATCTGTGCGGGCGGTGAGATCGAGGACGTCAAATTCAGCGCTGAGAAGGCTATCGCGGTCGAGCGCGCCGGGTCCGATGCCTGGATCAAGTTTCTGGTCCGAGAGATCGACGATGCGGGCATGGTGACGCGAAGCTTCGTCACCACCCCATCGGAGTTTTTCGTGACCTGCAACGGTGCGGTCTACCCGCTCTATGCCGAGCCTTCCGACATTCCTGCGCAGACAGTCATGTTGCAACCTGGGACTCCTCAGCGCGCCAGAGCCAATGAAGAATTGCTCGGCCCCCTGGTCGAGGAAGAGCGTGCGATTTCCATCACGCTCGCCATGCTCCAGGATCGCATACCGGGAAGCTTCACAACTGTCGCACCACGTTCCGGTACGATCCGCCTTGTCAGCCTGCCTGACGCAGCGATCGAGGAACGCCAGCGTATCGAGATAGATGGTTCGGGACTATCAGCGTCCGAATATCTGGTTTCGGTTAGCAGTGAAGCCGTGCTCGACGAGCGTAGCTTCCTTGATAGTGCGCTTGGCGCCAATATTTTCGCCGTTACGCTGGACCGCGGCAATCTCTCAGCAGGCGAGACCGCGAGGCTCATCGTCGTTCGCCGGGGAGCCGGACAATGAGCGCGGGCGGCTCTCCCCGTGATCGCGGCTCCCAGGTTGAAGGCGACGAGCTCGACCTTGAAAGCATGGCGGAAAACCGCGTCCGGGCTACAGGTTTCGAGCGAGGTCCTGCCTTGCTTGACGTCAAGGCACGTTGGGCAGCACTGAGTGCCCGTCATCAACTCCGGCTCAAGCAGATCGGTGTCATTGGCGCGATCGGCGCACTGGGCCTGGGTCTGTATATCGCAAGCGGCGACAAGCCGGAGCAAGCGAGCGCGCCGCCGGCATCGAAACTGGATATGGGCGCGGGTCTTCGCGGCGATAGTCTCGAGGTCAAGCTGCGCGGCGACCTTCAGAAGATCCTCGATGGTCAGTCGCTGCTCGGTGAACGCATCACGGCGATAGAAGAGGGCAAAATCGTGCCCGGTGCCGGGTCTCGCGGATCATCACCGGATACCGCCAATCCCGATCTGCCTCCAGCAATACCGGGTGAAGTACCCGATTTCCCCGAACCGCCTTCGACCGGCGACATCGGTTCTGCTCCTCCCGCGCCTCCATCCGCTCCGCCTGCCCCACCCGCGCCACCCGTCGAAAAGACGGTTGGCGCGATCGGCGGCGCGACCAGTCCGGTCGCGGCCGGTGATCAGGCTTCGGGCTCGAAAAAAAAGAATCGGACCATCTATTTACCACCTGGTTTCATGAAGGCGCGGCTCCTGACCGGGATCGACGCGCTGGCCAGTCGGGACGCGACCAGCAATCCCGAACCGCTGATCGCTCGGGTTCAGGCTCCCGCCGTGCTTCCCAATGACGTGAAGGCAAACCTCGCCGGCTGCTTCGTTATTGGCAACGCAACCGGCAGTCTCGCCAAGGAACGGGTCGAGATCCAGCTGGTCTCGCTGTCCTGCGTCGATTTTGACGAGCGCTCCGTTGTAGACCAGCCAATTAAGGGCTTCTTCGTCGACGCTGACGGGAAAAAAGGCCTATCCGGCAAAGTCGTGACGCGCGCCGGGGCAGCTCTTGCTCGCGCGTTTATCGCTGGCACCATCACGGGCATCGCCGACACGGTCGAAAACACAGTCGGCAACGTCTCGACCTCGGCGCTGGGCTCGGTGCGCAGCTTCGATGCGGGCGATGCCGCCAAGGCCGGTATCGCCGGCGGTCTCTCCAAGTCCTCTGACAAGCTCACCGATTTCTATCTCGATCTCGCCCGTCAAGCTGGCCCCATCGTTGAGGTAGGTGCCGCCAAGGACGTCGTTGTCGTGATCCAGGAAGGCGTCACGCTCGAGATCAAGCCTACCGCCGGGAGCAAATTCTGATGCGCCGGCCCTCCATCAAACAGGGAGTTTGCCCCATGCGGCTACCAACTTGCTCGCGCGGTGCGCGTGTAGCGTCACTCGCCATACCTGTTGCGGCGGCACTCATGCTGAGTGGCTGCGCGACACTCGGCTCGGTCATGTCGCCATATTCCGAGAAATTCTCGTGCAAGAATGACGATCATGGTCAATGCATTCACCCGGACAAGGCTTATGCCGACGCGGTAGCCGGGGTAGCGTCAAAATCCGATCCCGCCGTCACGCGCGACAAGAAGATGCTGCGCGGCGACAAGACCGCAGGCCGTGCAGGCAAGGCAGCGCCTGGGGCTTTCACCGGCTACCGCGACAGCGTCTATCGCGAGCTTCAGGGTCTGATCGACCAGCCCGTCACGCCGATGCTGAAGCCCTCGCGCGCGGTGCGCACGCTGATTCTGCCCTATGCCGACCGTCAGCGGCCCGACCGGCTCTACATGCCGCGCTATGTTTATTCGGTGCTCGAGCGCCCGCAATGGGTGGTCGGCGACTATCTGGTGGAACCAGTTCCGGCCGCAGCGCGCGCCAGCGTGCTTGAGCAGGTCAAGGATCGCCAGAACGATGCGGAGCCGCAGCCATGAGCGCGCATAAGGGCGGCATGACGCTCGCACGACTGCGGCGCAGCGTCGAGCGGGACAGCTATTCCGACTATCTGCCGCTCGCGGCCTGGGTCGAGGAAGAACAAGCCTTCCTGACCATAGATGACGGCTGGGGCTATGCCTGGGAGCTGGTCCCATCAGCCTATATGTTCGCACACGTCCATGAAGCGCTGCTGGGATTGCTCAATGTGCAATTTCCCGAAGGCACAATTCTGCAAATCCAGAGCTTCGCTGATCCACTGATCGACAATCAGCTCGACGCCTATCTCGATCTGAAAAGCCGCCCCGATCCTCTGATCCAGGCTTCGGCGCGGCGTACCTTTGACTATCTGCGCGCCGGCACCCTGGGCCTGAAGGCTCTGCACGGCATCCCGGTCCGCGATTTCCGCACGTTCCTCGCGGTCAAGATGCGTCAGCCCATGGATAGCGATCTCAAGCGCCAGATCGAGGAGCAGATGGCCAAGCTGGGCATCCGACCGATGGCGCCCGGCGAGATCGTCTCGCTCTACCGGCGAATTTTCAATGGCGTCCACGTACCTGCGCCCGGCGTGTTCACCCAGACGGCCGATGTGCCGCTGCGCCGCCAGATCATCGACGCGGGACCGGCGCTGAGCTTCGAGGGACCGGAAGTATTTCTCGGCAACCAGGTCGCCCGTTGCCTGACGCCCAAATCACCGCCGCGCCGGATTACGGCCGAGCGCGCCAATCGCCTCACCGGCGGTATGCGCGGCAGTTCGGAAGATAGCGACCAGATCGGTGGGCCGTTTCTCTATACCCTCAATGTCCTGTTCGATCATTCCGCGTTTGAAGTTCACAAGCGTGCGCAGATTCTTTCGGCGCAGAAGGCCGCGGGCAGCTTCGCCGTCGAGGTCGGAAAACAGATCGAGGAAATCAGCTGGGTATTGGACGAGGTCGGCAACAGCCGTTTCGTCTCGGTGATCCCGACGCTCTGGGTGTTCGGGCGCGACCGGCATCAGGCGCGCGAGATGGCCGCCCGCGCCAAACGGCTGTGGGAAAGCGAGCCGCTGCCCTGGATGGTGCAGGAAGAGTCCTACCTCAATCCTATCCTGCTGGCCGCAAGTCTGCCCTTCGGACTTTATCCCGACCGTCGCACCATCGGCATGCTCCAGCGTGATTTTCGCGTGCCCGCGCGCGCCGCGGTGCTGATGTCCCCGATCCAGACCGATTTCCGGGGCGGCGGACGCCCTGCCCTGCTCTACACGGGACGCAAGGGCCAACTCATCACGCTCGACCTGTTCGATCCGCGGATCAACAACTACAATTTCATTGTCTCGGCGGAATCTGGTGCGGGCAAGAGCTTCCTGCTCAACAACCTGTGCCAACAATATTTCGCGCAGAACGCGCTGATCCGCATCATCGACATCGGAGGCAGCTACAAGAAGCTCTGCACGCTCTGTTCTGGCCGCTACATCGACCTTGGCGAAGAGCATCTCGTTCTCAACCCGTTCGATCTCGGCCTCGCGCTCGATGGCGATGACCGGGAATCCGCTATCTCCATGGCGGTGTCAATCGTCGCGGAGATGGCCAACGCCGCGACCCGCAAGCCAGTCACCACCTCCGAGTGGAACCTGCTGAAGTCGGCCGTGCAATGGACGATCGACAGCGGTCGTGCCGAAGCGGGCATCGACGCGGTGCGCGAATGGCTCGGCGTCTATCCAGCCAACACCGCCTCGGATCTTGACCGGGTGGACCATCTGGTGCCGACAGCTCGCGAGTTGGCGTTCAACCTGCGCGATTTCGGGTCGGACGGCGCTTACGGGCACTATTTCAACGGCCCCTCCACCTTCGACATTTCTCGCGATGAATTTGTCGTGCTGGAGCTGGAACGCCTTAAGGCGATGCCCGACCTGTTCAACGTCGTGATCATGGTCGTGATCAACGCGGTCACGCAGGAACTCTACCTGTCAGCCCGCGACCGTCCCCGGTTCGTGCTGTGCGATGAGGCCGCACAATTCATGACCCGGAACGAGGGTCAGGACCTGTCGCGCCTCGCCGAAGCGATCAGCCAAGGCTATCGCCGGGCGCGCAAATATCGCGGCAGCTTCGGCATCATTCTCCAGAGCATGAATGATCTGCTGCTGTTTGGCGGCACCGGCCAGGTAATCCTTGAGAATGCCGCTACACGTTTCCTGTTGCAGGGTTCGACCTATGACAAGGCGGTCGAGAACAAGATTCTCGATTATTCCGGCTTCGTCCTCGACCTTCTGAAGTCGGTCCGGAACAACAAGCCGAACTATTCGGAAGTGTTCATCGACAGCCCGCTGGGCCTGGGCATCGCTCGCCTTGTCGTCGATCCCTTCAGCTACTGGATCAACACCTCCGCGCCCGAAGAGGTCGCCGCCTTCGAAGCGCTGGTACGCAAGGGTCGCTCGCCGCTCGAGGCGGTCTGCGATCTCGCCGGCGTCGATCCCGCCGAAATCCTCACACCCACGCCAGACCTTGGGAGGCCGCAATGCTGACCCGCAAGCCCTATCCCGAT
Organism: Alphaproteobacteria bacterium; assembly: GCA_006226465.1. Lineage (GTDB taxonomy): Bacteria > Pseudomonadota > Alphaproteobacteria > Sphingomonadales > Sphingomonadaceae > Erythrobacter. Next base: position 9,847 of record SBHJ01000262.1, read on the forward strand.
CAACTAGCCCTCGAACTCGCGCCCGACGATGAACTGGAAGCAGTCATCGAAGCGCGCGTGGCCGAGCGTGCGGAGGCCAATGCGATGCGCTGGCGTTTCCGCCTGATCGTCATCGAATCCGTGATGATGGCATCGCTGATCCTGGCTGCCGGGTTTATGCTCGAACTGCCAGCGGAAGACGTGCTGCGCGGTGCCGGCATTGTCGGCGCTGGCTGCTTCCTCACCGGCCTGATGCTGATCGGTCTCACCGGCGCTGCGAGCCGGCTGTTGGCATGGTCCCGGAGGCGGACATGAGCCAGCGTATATTCCCTTCTAACGGGCGCTTCGCCCCCAGTGCGCGGCGGCCGGGCGAAACGCTCCACGACTATCTGGTCCGTACCCAGTGGGAAATGCGCGATCGCATCCACCTCTTGGAGACGGTCCGCGACGGCCAGGAGATGATCTTCTTCGATGAGCGCGCCCGCTGGCGCCGCCGCATGATCCTCATTGTAAGCGCCGAAGCTGGCTTCGTTGTGGTTGGCTATCTCCTGCTCGCCTGGTCGGGACTTTCCCCAGCCGCAGCCGCGCTGTTGCTCGGCCTATGCGCGTTGCTGGGCGCGATCGCCTCCATCGGCTTGCTCGCGGTGCGAGAAAGCCCCAGGTCAGCACTTCAGGCGGCGCAGCGCCAGGCGTGGCGCGCGGCAGAATGGCTATGGCCAGTCGAGGATAAGCCCACGCACCTACGGCTACCCGCATGGGTCGACGCAAGCCGCCCGGAGACCATCGACGCCGCCGTCGAGGAAATCATTGCTCATCACCGGGAGTTGGAAGCCTTCTTCTGGCGTGCGCGATGGCTTGCCGTTCAGAGCGCGATCATCGTCATCGCCTTCGTCTGCGTGCAGATCGCGCGCGGCACACCATGGCTCACCCTGATTGAAGATAGTGTGGCGGTCGCCATGCTTTGCCTTGTCGGCGGCGGCCTGTTCGTCCTTGCTGCCGACCTGATCAGCACGAACCTTGGACGTCTTGGCCGCTGGTGGAGGCGGCGATGAACGGCATCTTCTCTGCCGCGCCCTGCCAGTCGTCGATCCGCCTGCTGGTCGGAACGCATCTGATCCTCCTCGTCCAGGCATTCCTTCTGATCTGGTCGGGTGCGGACCTCGACGGCACCCGCCCGCTCATCTGGCTCGCGCTTCTCGTCGGCACGGCGGGCCTCGGCTGCGCCGTCCGGGGCGAGAGCCGCAATCCACCGCCAAGCTGGAGGGAGCGCCGCCGTGGACGATGAAGGTTACCCGCAGGGCTGGCATGTGGTCGCGATCCAGTCGGCGCTGATCGGCGCGATGATCGTCGGCGCGATGATCCTGGCCGGTTCGGCGCGCGCCGAGACCTCGACAATCGGGCGCACCTGGCCGATCGCCGAACCCGATGCAATGGCCGAGATCGAGGCCGCGGCCGCAAAGCAGCCCGCCGACATCGCGCCGCGCTTCGGGCCGCGATCGCAGTGGAGCGCGCTCAAAGCGGCCCCTCTGGGCGTCGCCGAGAAGGACCGCGTCCGCAGCGTCGTCCCGTTCTACACGCTCGACCAGGAAATCCGCCTGCCGGACGGCAAGCTGCTCTACCCCAAGGGCTTCACCTTCAACCCGCTGACCTACGTGTCGCTTCCGCAGCGCCTGATCATTGTCCATCCGCGCGATCTTGGCTGGGCGCTGAAGACGGCGGCACTCACCGACTGGATCATCCTGACTGCCGACGGCGACGCCAAGGACGATGCGCTCTCGCTCGGCGAGAAGCACGGCCGCGCGCTCTTCATTCTCGAAGAGCGGGTGAAGGAGCGGCTCGGTCTCACCGTCGCCCCGGTCATCGTGCGCCAGTCCGGCCAGAAGTTCGAACTGACCGAGGTTCGCCTCGAACGGAAGGGAGGACGCAAGCCATGACCCGCCTCGCATCAAAATTGCGCGCAGGCGCCGCCGCGATCCTCGCGAGCTTCCTGGTTCCCGCCGCGCCTGCACACGCATCGAAATGCCCGACGGGCACGGTGTTTAACCCGATCACGAAGGTTCGCTGGAACTGCATCTTCCCGATTACCATCGGCGGCGTTCGCGTGGGCAGCTTCGATAAGCTCGACAAGGAACTCGACGCACAATCCGCATCGAAGCCTTTGTGTGCCTGTCGCAAGGGTGCGACTTTCTGGTTCGGCGTCAAGGTCAGCTTCTGGTCGCCCAACCGGATGATCGATGTTGTGACCGAGCCGGGCTGCATGATGGCGCTTGGCGTTGATCTCCTGCCGACCGGCGGCAAGCTCCAGGGCAGCCAATCGTCGATCTCGGACGGCACCAACACGACCAAGCTTTTCGCTCAGGCCCACTACTATATCTCGCCGGTCTGGAAAATGCTCGACATGTTCACCGACTTACCCTGCATCGAAGATGACGGGTTCGACGTCGCGATGATCACCGAGGTGCTGCCGACCTGGCAGTCGGGGACATTGGGCGCGATCATCCAGCCCGAGGGCATTTTGTTCGGCAATCCCGCTGCGGGTCTTGCCTGCATGGCGGACAGCGCGGCAGCGGCAGCCGGCAAGACCATCGACCCGTTGTTCTGGTGCATGGGAAGTTGGGGCGCGACCTATCCGATTGCCGGGGACATTCACATGGGTGATCGGGTTGAAGCCTGGGCGGGCCTTGCCGCGCGTTCGACTTTCATGATGGGGCGCCTTGGCGCGCTCACCATCCATTCGGAAGACGGCTGCTCGTTCAAGCCGCAGCCGATCTGGACCAAGAGCCGCTACAAGCTCCAGATCATGGAGCCGGTCAAGGGCGGCAAGTGCGTCAATATCGGGCGGCCCGGCGCGCTCTGGACAAGCGGCAAGCACGCGCCCGGCAAAGACAACGCACAATTCATGCTCTTCGAAAAGGCGATCTGCTGCGCGGGGGTATCAACCCCATGAACGGATCGCTCCCCCCAAACCGCGCGTCTCGCGCGGGCGGCCGGTCCGCTCGTCACGGATTGCTCCCCACCGTTGGTGGACGCGCGGCTCGAGTGGCGGCGGCTGCCCCTGCCGTCGCCGCTCCACCCTCGGTCAGCGCGGCCGATAGCCCCCTATCGGGGCCGGCGGCACCCCCTCCCGTCGCGATTCCGGTAGCGGCCGCGCTGACCATTTTTGAGGGCCAGGCTGTGTTTCAGATACTCTCGCCCGGATCCACCGCGTTCCGGGCGGGAGACGTGTTCCGCTTCGCCTATGGCTCGCGCAGCACGAAGGCGAGGTCATCATGACCGGGCGAGGCCTGCTCCTGCTGACTGCGGCGTTTTTGCTGCCCTTCCCTGCATTCGCGCAGACCGTTGAGGAGCGCGCGCGAGCCGCAGCCGAGGCTTCGCGTGCTAAGACCTCCGACAGCGACACACTCCAGCAGAATTATGTGACGCCCGGTCTTGCCGGACAAACCATTTCCACAGTCGACAACAGCCAGACTTTCAATCCGAACATCGCCTGTCAAAAATCGGCGACGTTGATCGAGTTGCTGGCCCAACCGTCACCGACCGGCGACATCGGCACGCTGCGTATATCGCGCGACAAGGACATTGATGGGACGGTCGATCAGACGCTCACGCTGCCGATGCCGGTTTCCGGCATTTGCGCCAATGGCGTGATCGCTTGCCAGCCCGGCACGTGGAATCAGTGCCACACCTATAAGTGGGACGTGTCCGCCGGCGGCGATCTCAAGCTCACGGAAGTAGATCTGACCGATCTCGCAGGCTGCTACTGTGTCAACAATAGCTGCGGAAGCAATCTTGTTTGGGGCAATATGGCCTCGGCGCTCAAAGACCTGGGCGGCGGCGTCATCGGTGCGCTCACAACCGCCGATCCTCGGATTGGGGTGGCACAAGCCGTCATCGACGGCCCGGTCATTCGCTATACAGGTGTGCAAAGCACCGCTTGTTCAGCCAGCCCGTCCTTGCCGCAGACCGGCTACCGCTCCAGTCCGGCGGCGATCCAGGGCGATGCCGCGAGTGTAGCTGCGTCGAACAGCATCTTTCAGGCACTGCAGGGGTCGCCCGCAGGGATTGGCAAGGCCGAGCAGATCCGCGCCTGCACAATCCGACGTGAGGTGAAGCTTGAGGCGGTTACGCCGGACGACATCATTACGCGCACCGCGGGTGGCTACGCGACCTACGCCTATACGCCCGACACACGTTCATTCCTGCTGGGCTCGCCGCGCGACGACAGCCTGAGCGGTGGAAGCTGCCGGATCTACGATTTCAGGATGACCCTGAATGTCGGCGATCCCGCTCGCCTCATCTCGGCGCAGCTGTCGCAATATCTGTTCGACGACTGGATTCAAGTCCGCATCGATGGCGCGCTGGTATTGTCCGATCCGGGAGGCTGGACCGGAACCGGACTTCCGCCTGGCAAATGCGAACGCGGACGGACCTGGTATGGCTATCCCAATCTCGACCTGAAGCCCTATCTGACGAAAGGCTCGCACGAGATATGGGTGCGGGTCGCGGTCGGCGGCGAAGGCGAGGTGTCGGCGCGGATCGACGCTACGCTGGATCTGAGCTGCAATCCTACCGAGAAGCTCGTCGATCTGTGCGCCGGCTATTCCGCCGACGCCAATTGTCAGCTTCACGACGAGAATGTCGATGGCGTCCAGACCTTCCGCAATGGTGTCGGCACCGGGCTAACCCCGCTGCCGCAAACCCGCCTGTTCGAGAGTGGCGCCTGCAAGATCAGCCTGGCGCGGCCGTGGTTCGAGCGAGATCGTCGCTATCGCTGTATCGTCGATACAGGATCGCTGCCGGAACCGGACCTGAGCCGCGGCGCCTATATTATCGACCATTCGACCGAGACGCTGTTGGCAGACCGGGTAAAGGCCGACGACGGCAGCTACTCAACATCTTCCCGCGCCTTCAATCTGCCCGCCCGGGGGACGGTTCCAACCTGTGAGCCAATCTGCAGGACCCGCGCGCCCAAGGCGAACACTGCCGCCGCCGTGGATGGGTTAATTGGCGCAAAGCAAAATGCGCCGACAGGCTGGGACACATTCTATCACGCCTGCACAACCGACAGCTCCGGAGGTAACGTCTGCCCGTTGGGCGACGGTGAAGAGCTTGTTTCAGCCTGTGGGTGCCTCGACGATTTTCCGGAAGCCGTGGTGATGATGCAGACCGTACGGCTCGGGGGCGCGGACATGATCTGCACATCGGAGTCCCGCTGATGCGCCCGTTCATATCCTCGCTATCCCACTTCCTGTTCGCCGCATTGGCGCTGCTCGCCTTTGCCGCAATCAGCTCTGTCCCAGCCCAAGCTCAGCAGCTTTGCGCAGCCGATCTCGACGGAAACGGTGATGCCGACGGTCCCGGCGAAACCGCAGCGTGCGAGATCACTTCGCTCGGCCAGTATCAATGCCCGCTGCAGAAAGTGTCCTGCGTCCAGGAACAGGACGGCGCCTTTAGCTGCCCGCTGGGCACACAGTTCGCCTGTCTGCCGCAGGATGGCGGTCCGGCTTGCTCGCCCAACGTCTGCACGGATCTTGCCGTCACGCCGATCGAGGACGAACCGCCCCCCGATGATCCCGGCGTTCCGGCAGACGGCGCGGTCGATGCGGACGGCGCCTGCCTCGGCAATATCGAGATCTTCTCGGGGCGCGCCGCGCGCTGCCGTCCCGCGGGCCTGCGCACCACTTTCTCCAATTGCTGCAAGGACAAGGGCAAGATCGTCAAGGACGGCATGGGCGGCTCGGTCTCGTCGATCGGCACCAAGATCGCGGTCGCCAAGGGCGTGTTCACCGGAATGAAGGCCGCCTACGGCGCATTCCGGGCGGGCGCGACCGCCGGCCAGGCTGCGAGCGCGGGCGCCAACGCGATTATCGTCGGCATCGATCCGACCTCGATCGCGATCAGCCTCGCCATCAACTTCATGATGGATTTCCTCCTGAGCGGCTGTGACCAGCAGGACATGGAAGTGGGCATGCTGCGCGGCTCGGGCATGTGCCACGAGGTCGGCAGCTATTGCTCCTCGAAGATCCTTGGCATTTGCGTCCAGAAGGCCCGCGGCCATTGCTGCTTCAACACCAAGCTCGGCCGCATCATCCAGGAACAGGGCCGCCCGCAGCTCAAGAGCTTCAACGGGCTCGGCTGGGGCACGCCCAAGCAGCCTTATTGCCGCGGCTTCACCCCGGAAGAGTTCCAGGCGCTGGATTTCTCCAAAATGGACCTTTCGGAATATTATTCCGAAATCGAGGCCCGCGCCCAGGCCGACATTCAAGTAGACATGAAGGACAAGATCGATGCCTATATGCAGGTTATCGGCAAGTAACGCGCGCGTCTCGCTCGCGTTAGCAACGCTGATGGTCACGTCGACGGCCGCGCTGGAGCAGGAGAGCCGACCACAGGCAAATGTGCGGGACAGCGTCGCGGCCGAAGGCGATGCTGCACTCGATCGCCTGGAACGAGCAACTGCGGAGCGTCGACAAGAAGCCGAAACGCGCGGGCCGACCACCCTCCCCACGCCGTCGTCGGAAACCCGCCGCCGCGCATTCGACGGACTTCGTGGCCGGGTTTCTTCGCCAGCCATGGATAGCCGCGCCCGTGCTGCGCTCGATCAGGGCAAGGAAGCGATGGCAGCCGAGCGCGAGGTCATGGCTCAGCGCCTCAGCCAAGCGCTGGGTCTCGAAGCGCCTGAGATGTTGGCAGTCGCTGATGTTGCCGCCCCACCGACTGCCAAAGGCTGGGTGCCGGTGCTGTTTGTCTCGTCCTCGATGCCAGTCACAACGCTGCGGACCTATGCGGCGCAGCTCGAACGTGCTCGCGGTGTGCTTGCCTTTCGGGGAATGCCCGGCGGAATGCGCAAAGTCGAGCCGATGGCGAAGCTCTCGGCCGAGGTGCTTCGGCTCGACCCAGGTTGCGAAGGCCCCGCCTGCGCAATGCGTGATGTGCAACTGATCGTCGATCCACTGATCTTCCGCCAGCATGGCGTCAGCCGCGTCCCGGCAATGGCGATGGTGCCCGGCGATCCGGCGCTTCCCTATTGCGAGCGGGAGGATGACAGTCCACGCGCCACGCACGTCATCTATGGCGATGCTGCGCTTTCCGGCTTGCTCGAAGAATATGCCCGCCTTGGCGGCAAGCAGGAGGTCAGCGATGCTCAGGCTCGCCTTCAGGCTCGCTAGATCCGGCTGGACCGAACTCAAGGTACTGCCGCTCAAGGCAGCGGTGGCGCTTGGCAGTTCGGGACTTGGCCAACCCCCACGCCCGGAACAGCTTTGGAAGGCCTTTGGCATCGTCCTGCCGATCGGCCTCATCACATTTTGGGCCTTGCCCCAAGTGACAATCGTTATGAGCCCTTCGGTCGCGGCGTATCTGATCCGCAAGGCGCCCGGGCCGATAGCACGGGGCGACCTCGTATCGTTCACCCTGTCCCATCCACTCGCGGGGCCAAAGCCGGTCACGGTCACCAAATATGCCCTGTGCCTGCCCGGCGATCGCATCTCGATGATAGAGAAGCCCTCGATGTCGCCCGGCAAATGGGATGGCTGGTATTATTGCAACGAACGCCTGCTGGGCGTGAGCAAGCCTTATGGGCACAATGGACAGGCGCTCGAGCATTGGCAGCCCCGCTATGGCGAGGTCCTGCCCGGCACCATCTATGTCGGTTCCTCTCATGCCAGCGGATTCGATAGCCGCTACTATGGCCCCATCACGATCGAACGCCTTCGTCGCATGGAGAAGTTGCTGTGAGGCGTGCTGGCCTTTTGCTCGCCATGGCGTTGGTGTCCACCACCCCCGCAACCGCGCAATCAGCAGCCGATCAACGCACCGGCTATTGGTGGTATCAGGCGCCTGCCAAGCCTGAGGAAGATAAGGATGATCCCGATGCACTGGTAAAGCCAGCGATCCCGCCAATGGCGGAGCTCGCGACATGGACACCACCCAAAATTCGCAAGCTGATCGAACAACAGCGGGACTATGCCGCGACCGTGCTGACGGTCGATGCCGTCGCCGATTTCTGGCGTTTGCAGGACTTTGCGAGGCGAAAGGCCCGCGCCTTCGCCGGCGTCACCCAGATCGCGATGCTCCAGCACCCGGAACTCAACGCCAAGTCTGCCAATCCCATGGTGGGCGACGCGCGCGACCAGCTTTCCGCACACAAGGATCAGGTGCGCCGTCAATATCTGCGCTCCCGCGCTAACGAATTCGCGCTGGTCATGTTCTCACGCTCGACCTGTGGCTATTGCCGGGTCCAGTGGCCCATCGTTCAGCGCTTTCAGGAAGAAATGGGCTGGCAGGTGTCCATGCAGGACATCGATCGCAAGCCGGAACTCGCCCAGCGCTTCGGTGTCGAGGTTACGCCGACCACGATGATCATTCGGCGAAATAGCCAGCAGCGTATGGTGATCGCTAGCGGAGTTGAGGCGTACCCCAACCTCATTCAGATGGCCTATCAGGCGGTCCGACTGCTTGCGGGCGACATCCGCCCAGAGCAGTTCATGACCGGTGCTGGCGAGGAAGACGGGTTCTTCGACGCGCTTGCCAATGGGCCAGTGTCCGCGACCGATCCGCGCGTCCTCGGCGGTGATCTGGTCGGCGCAAGCATGGACCCCCAACGATGAATGGCCGGGCGACCTTCGCGTTGCTGATCTCGGTTGTGCTGATCCCGGCGGCGTCAGCGCAACCGGTCACACGCGAACAGGCGATGCGGGCCGCTATCCATCCCGTCACCACAGAGTCCGAGATGCGCGAATGGCTGGCCCGCGTTCCGGTTACGCGCGACTGGCCGCCCGATTTTGCCGAAACACTCAAAGGTCAGGCACCTGCCTTCGTCGTAGAAATGAGCACTGCACCAGGCTGTGTTCCCTGTGCGGATCTGTGGGCAAGACTTGGCGCACTCGGACATCGCTATCGCTGGCAGGTTCGCACGATTGGAACGCAAGAGGCGATGGTTCGCTCCGGTCGGCTCGGCCTACCCTGGGTCGGCCATCCAGTCGCCTGGGTACGGCCAATCGCAGACCCCAATCGCATCATTCCGATCGCCATCGGCACCGACCATGCGCCCAACCTGGCGCGCAATCTTTATCTGGCCGCCAAGATGCTGACGGGCGTGAAGCCCGCTGTCGGCGTGCGCGGCATGTCCAAGTTCACCGGGATCGTGGGCGTGCCCATGCGCCCATCCTCAAATCGAGAGAGGAACTGACATGGGGCGCCGCTTCCTTTCTCCAACCATCGAAAGGTGCCCGCCATGGCCACCCTGCATCGTCGTCTGAGCCTGATCACCTTGCCATTTGTTGCTCTTGGCAGCCTTGCCGCGCCAGCCCATGCCCAAGGTTGGGCGGAAAGCTGGTTCGACAATGTGACCTATACCAGCCCTGGCAGCTTCGAAGACCAGACCCGCGGCTATGTGACGGCGGGCGGCATGTCGGGCAGGGTCGATGTCCACAACGACTATCTGATGAGCGTGACCTTGCCCAAGGTGAAGGCTGGTTGTGGCGGGATCGACATGTTCCTCGGGGGCATGTCGTTTCTGGATCCGGATTACCTCGTCCAGAAGCTGGAGAGCATCCTTCAGGCAGCGCCCGCGGTGGCGTTCCAGTACCTGCTCGAAACCCTCGACGAGAAGATGGGCAACATCATCTCCAAGATGGAAGCGGCCACGAATTTCCTGAACAGCATTCAGGTCAATGATTGCCGCCTCGCCAATCGCATGGTGCAGATCGCCAAAGGCGACGACAATATGTCAGGCATCATTGAGGAAATGACCGGCTACAAGTCAGTGAAGGAGGGCTTCTCCAAAAGCTATCAGCACAGCCGCGAGAAGATTCAGGCCAACGCCAACAGCCCGACCGAAGATTTGAAGGACGCGCTGGAGAACTGTCCTGCGGAGGTCACCGAGATCTTCAAAACCGGGTCGCTGCTCGCCCATGCTTCGGCGCGCGTCGGTGCGTCCGATTGGGCCGGAGTTATGCGGGCCCGTGTGGGCGACGTCTATATGCGCTGGGATGCGACCGACAAGGTGCCCATATTCTCAGCCATCCCCGCCTGTCCGCGCCAGGACACCGAGAGCGTCGACGATTTTCTCACCGGTAAGGTCCAGTCTCGGACACTGGCGATCCCGCCCACGGCCGCCGATTGCTCGGTCGATGGGGCCGGCAAAGGCGCGCTGATCCTCGCCCGCTCACGGATGGACTCGATCTCCACCAAAATCCGCACCCGCAGCGCGCTTACGGCCGATGAGCGGCAGTTCGTCGCCAACGTGAAAACATTGCCGATCTACCGCCTGCTCGAATGGGGCGTGCGGCAGGGTGTCGTCGACAGCGTGATCGGCGATACCGACGAACTCGTTGCGCTGACGCTCGCCTATCAGATGCTCAACGATTTGACGCGCAGTATCGATTTCGCCGTGTCGAACGCCGAACGCGGTGTCAGTGTGGCTGGCGCGAGCGACGCAGGCAACGCCAAGGTTTGCCAGACTCGCATCCTGACCAAGGGGATCGAGCAACTGCGCGATCTGCGTGACGAAGTGCTGCGCCAACGTGCGCAGATGCGGCAGTCCTACATGGCCGCCCTCAACCAGGCCAATCTCTCGGCCAGTTATGCCGGTGTCGTTCGCCAGCGCGACCGCGATGCCCGCGATGCCGCCGGCGCCGCCGCCAACCGCAACCGCTGATCGGGACCTGTCCCATGAACCCTATTCTCCGCGCCCTATCGGTCCTGATCGCCCTGTTCACGATGTCTTTCGCGGCGACACCCGCGCTGGCGATCGACACGAGTTTTCACACCTATGATGGCTTTGCCGAGACAGTGGACGCATTCCGTCTTGTCTCGATGATCTTCGGCGATCCCAGATATGAGATGCTGGTGCTGATCGTCGCGGTGGTCGGCATCGCGCTTGGCGCGCTGCTCGCGAGCGTCAAAGGTTCCGGCATGGGAATCGTGGCCTTCGGGTTCCAGATGCTGATCGGCGTCGGGCTTTTTGTCGGGCTCGTCGCCACCACGGGCACGGTTCATGTCTATGACCGGGTGCGCAATGCCTACCAACCTGTCGGCGACGTCCCGAACCTGATTGTACTCGTCGCTGGCATGACCAACATGATGGAACGCGCGCTGGCCGAGGTCATCGACGACAACACGACCGATCCCCATGCCAAGCTGGAATTTGGTGCGGGCGGACATAGTTTCGACCTGTTCCTGAACGCCGCAAGCCCGCGTGGTCCGATGACCGATGTATTCCTGGATTCAACGATCAAGGACTATGTGCGGCAATGCTATCCGGTGGCGCGCGTATCGCCCGCCTATGGTGTCGACGACGATCAGCTTTTCAGGACAACAACGGACCTCCCCTCTGCCTTTGCGGCAATGGCGGGTCCAGCGACGTTCAGTACCGTATTCACCTCCGCCGATAAGGGGGGAACTACGGTGAGCTGCAATGAGGCCTGGGACCATATTTCGACGCGGCTGTCGGAGCCAGCGCTCTTTGACAACTATGTCGCGCAGGTATGCACGCGCACGGGCTACGACATCACCAACACTACTCAGCTTCAGCGATGCCGGGCTAATATTGGCGAGCTCGGTGGGATGATGATGGACAATCCGGCTTCGCTCCAGCAATTCCTGACCAACGTGATGCTTGGCGGCACGATCGGCGACGTTCTGTTCGAGGACAGTCCAGCCACGGCCGCCCGCGTCATGGCCAATCGCGCCGTTGTGTCGAGCGGTCTTGCTACAATGTCCACCGCGAACGAGTGGATGCCGACGATCCGCGCCACGGTGTTCGGGATCATGCTGTTCATGATGCCAATCGCGCTATTGTTCATCCTGACCCCGATCAACCTGCGGGTCGCCAGTTTCGCGCTCGGCCTGTTCGTGTTCGTAGCGCTCTGGGGCGTGATCGACGCCGGGATCTATCAACTCACACTCGGCCGCGCGACCGATGTGCTGGCCGAGATGCGCGCCAACAACGTGGCGGCCAATGCCTGGATGCTGGCCCCCTCCTCGGCGATGAAGGCATTGGCGATCTTCGGATCGTTTCGTACGGCCGCCGCAGGGTTGGCCGGGGCATTCGTGTTCACGGTGTTCCGCTTCTCGGGCAACGTCTTCACCGCGTTCACCAGCGGTGCGCTCGGCGTCCAGGGCCAGGGCACCGCGGCCGCCGCGCCACTCACGACGAGTGAAGGTTATGCAGGGGCGCTCGAGGCGCAAGCCAATGCAGCCGGTACGATGGCACGGCGCAGCGCAACATCAAGCTTTGGGGATTTTGGGGAACGCTCCAATTTCGGTGCGAATCGGGCCTTTGGGGCGGCAAGTCGGGTGATAGGTGAACATGGCGGTGGTGCGGCCGGAACGGCGGCATTCGGATTAGGGGGCCTCGATGCCGCACGCGAGATGGGCGGTCTCTCCCCTGCCCTCACCGGACGCAGCCTTTCCGATCCCGCAACCGTTCGTGCCGTGCGCGACAACGCCACCACCGCCGCCATCCACAATTTCGCTGAAAAAGATGCCCTCCGCGCGCTCGGCACGGGCTATTTCGGTGAGGGACAATCGGGTGAGCGGACCTTTGCCGCTTTCGCGCAAAGGATGGTCCAGTGGCGCGCTTTCGGCGACCAGCGCGCCTATGAGATGATGCACTCAGGCGCCCAGCGTCATTTCGAGCGTGGTGGTTATGACGCGAAGGATGCAGCGCTGAAGGCCTCAACCGTCATCAGCCAGGCTTCAGCCGATCCCACTTTCGCCAAGCTGATAGCCAACACCTATGAGCAGGAACAGATGCTGCGCAACGACCTCACAGGGGCACAAATCCAGGTTGGCGCGATGGAAGGGCGGCGGGACTTCGCAGGCGACAATGTAGCACCGATCGAGCGGCGGAACGTCGCCACCGAGCAAGCTCACCGGACAGGAAGCAATGAGGGGCAGCGCAACGCTGCATCGATGCTTGGTCTCCCCGTTCAGGAAACCTCCCGCCGCATCGCCTTTATCAACGCCCTCTCAGGCGAAGCCCGCTCCTCCGCCATTTCCCAACTCTCCCGCGCAACTGGCAGAAATGAAGCGCAAGTACTGCGCGCACTGGAAACATATAATGCGGCCGTGCAGGTGGGCACCGCCGATGGCGCGACGGCGGAGGCCGCGCGCGAGGGCACGAGTGTCTATGGACGCACGCGTGAAGCGGCGGGGTACGACTTCGCCGAGCGATCAGGAAAGCTCGATGCACAACGAGAGGTCGGCCACGACGGCACGCGTTCAGCCGCCCGGATCGGCGAGCAGCGGCGGCAAGCTGACAATGCTGGCTATGCCGAGGGCGCGGCCGCTGCGGGCATGTCGGTGCGGCAGGCGGCGCGGCTCGACAGCTTCATTCGCACTTTGAGCCAGGGCGTCGGCAACCAGACCGACATGGCCGAGGGCGGCGCGGCGGGGATCGCCGACCGCGCACGTAACGAACGGCTCACCCGGATCGTGGACAATGAACGACTGACGCGTATGCAAAACCTGCTGCGCGATCATGGCGTAGATATGTCGAAGCGCGAGATCGCCATGGCACAGAATGGCGACCTCAGCCTCAACCTGACGCCGGAGACAGCGGCGCAGATGTGGCGTGGCGGCCTCATCAACGAAAGTCAGCTCGGCGCGGTCGCCAATGGTGGACGCGCCCGGTTCAGCTTTGCCGACAACGATGTGCTGGTGTCGAGTTCGGTCGGGTTTCAGCAGTCGGCCCGTAACGACACCAGCACGCGCTTCGAGGCTGGCAAGCAAGCCGGCCCCGACACGATCGAACATTTCCTGGGTGGCGGCGAGCAAGGCCGGGCGATGATGCAGAACTGGCTGCAGGGTGGGTTCGAGATGGATCGTCACGGCAACTGGCGCCTCAAACCCCAGGTGGCCGATACGCTCACGCGGGATGTGCAGTCGATCATTGGGCAAACCGGTTGGCAGCGGGGCCTGACACGATCCGCGCAGGATCAGGTGACGATGGGAACGAATGTCGGGCTTGAACTGGGTGGCGGCATTTCCAATTCGGAAACCGAAGCGGAAACGACTGGCGGTAGAGGCAAAGGGCCTCAAAAGGGGCAGAAAGGATCCCAGGGACCGACAGTTCAGCAGGCGCACACCACCAGCGGTCGTGTCGGTGCAAATGTCGGATTCACGAGCCGAGACGTCGGAATCTCGACCGAGAATGCGCAATCGTCTTTGGATATCGTCAATCACGATGTTCGCAACGCTATAGCCGCAGCTGAGCGCGCCGCTGCTCGCTCCAGTCGTCCAGAAGAAGCCTTCTCTCGCGAATTGTCGGAACGGATTCTGGGGCCGACGGGTATGCGCAATCGCTATTTGCACGATGCGGATGCAGGCCGTGCTACCTTTGACATCACCGGCCCCTTCACTTCAATCGAACAAAACTCCGTTTTGAAGAATGGCAGATTTTCGACTGATGTCGATGGGAGCCTCGGTGATGGCGATAGCAGCTTCAAAAAACGTTAATGCGAGCCCCGTTGTTGGGACTTATCGGATTGCCGATGTAAAGCGCACCCGATCGTGGGTCGTGAATGTCAGTCGATGCATTGAGATCCTCAAATGCCCGGTCATGCTCCTCCCAAAAATCGGCGATATTCGATGAAGCATCGTCAGAAAGGGAACCCCTAACCCCTGCGACTGAAGGTCTAGCTAGCAGATGCCGCACATATCCCACGCCCAACACCATCAGCGCGGTCAGCGGGGAGAACAGGACATTCAGGAAACCCGCCAATGCGCTGTCGTAGAAAGCGGTCAGTAGCGTGACCTTCGTCGATACAGCCATGCCCGCCCACCATGCCGGGATTGCCGCCCACCAGAGCTTGGCGTACCACGGACGCCAGAGCCAATCGGACACATGCTTGCGCGATGCTCGTAAAGCATCGAGAGTTGCGAAAGTGTGATTAGAGTAATTATCCACGACAGAAATCCTCCGTTGGAGGATATCACGCCTATCTGAACAAGAGAAGTTGAAAATGCGATATTTCCGCAAAAATATCGCACACGTGTGCAACGTGCATACCGCACTCAAACTACAGTCTATGGTCGTAGATCCATTTGCGTATCTTCGTGGCGGTTATACGCGTGGTATCCGGATGGGCTGGGTTGATGAGAACGTTCGGTTCCTCGGGGACGATCGTTGACGGGACAAAGAGAAGCGCTGTTCTCTGACTGATCACCCACTCCGTGCCGTAAGCCGTACTCTCGATGCCTGCGGGGTGGGCGTCCCACCCAACTGGAGCAGTACGATGATCAAGACGCTCAGCCCCACCCCAGATGTCGTCGGGGACAACCACCTCCACCAAATACCGGTTGAGCGGAAGTTCGTCAGCGGCGAGGTGGACGACCGTTTCAAGGCAAGCCAGCGACCGGGTGCTGGCGGTATACACCACCGCGACACCTTCATCGTTCCAGCGTCCTCCACTGAGTTTTGCCCCAGTGCCTGAGAGATCGCTCGCAGAATAGCTTCGCGTATCCGTGCCAATCCGCCAAAGGGATTGGCTCACGCAAAAGCTCCGGTCTGCATCTGCTGAAGGAGCTTTGATACGAGCATCTGCCCTTTCATGGTGTCGAGATATTCCAGGGGCTTCGCACCGCCTAAGGCCGGAACAGGCCGTCGCAGCCAATTGGCGAGCCAGGTACGAGCGTCGAAACCTTCGGGATTGCCGGACTCCTCGACCATCGCTTCGACCTGCCCAAGCAACTCGGCCAAGCCGATGACGCGTTCACTTTCATCGGCACTGAGTACCTGATTTTTCGTCGCCTTCCGATTGATCGTCGCCGTCTTCAGACTCAGGGCATCGAGCATAACCTTCTGGTCGAGGTTGAATCCCCTGATGAGATATTTGGCCGTTCGTGCGGGCACCCCCTTCTTGATGAAGGCGATTTTTTCGGCCGCTCCGGCACGGAAGAGGTCAATTGGCACAAGATTCCCAGTGGGGGCTTCGACCTTCGTCGTGATGGCGGTTCCAGCGCGTGTCATCATTTGCTCCTTTGAGCAAATAAATAGCTCATACTAGCAGCAACATCAAGGATGAGTGATATGGATGGGCTGGCCGGCAAACACGTTCAGCAAGTCCGGTTCTCTCCTGGCTTTCCTGCGACACTTGAAGCGGCGGCCCTCTTTGCGCCTATGAGCCTGCCTTGGCGCAAGGGCATTTTCCGAGCCTCTCCACCACAAGCCTCCCCTTCCCTCCTCGCACTACACTCACTGCCCAACCCCACCCCCCCCCCGCGCTGCGAACACTCAGTGCGGTATGCAACCTGCTCAATCTGGCGCGTTCTAGCCGTTGCCTGACCTCGTTTGTCGCCACGATGAGGTTATTCGCCGTCGTTCATTTCGTTATTGTCGTCTCCGGGGTCGCCCCCCTCTCCCTAGAAAAATCCGCCCCGACTAGGCTGAGGCAACTTTCTGCTTGCCGTCTTATCGTCGCGCGCTCGCTGCTTCCTGTTCCGCCTCGACTGCACACCTTGCGTATCGGGGCATTGTGCCTTGCAAACATTCCTCCTGGGTGGGAAATTACGGCTATGAGTGAGCTAGGTATCGTCGTTTATACACCCCATGACGGGTTTGTGGTCGTGCAGCACGATAGCGGCTTTGCAGTCGTTGAATTGCTGGACGATGAGACCGGCATCGGGTGCGGCGATACCCTCCATACTCGATCTTGGGAGACACTTGGCACTGACACGCTCTATCGCGGCGATGTTGCTTACGAAGCCGGGTTTTGGAGCTCCTATGATCGGTTGCAGGACGCCCAGGAAAAGGCGCTGCGCTTCGTGTGCCATCTACTTGGGATCGCCATGACAACGACATCGGCAGAATTGGCGAACTGAACGACGATCCTGGTGCGGAATTTTATGATCCGTCCGTTGCTTTCTGTTCGGCCGCGAACGCACGCTTGGTATCAGGCCGAGGGATGGATTTGTGTCTGGGGGACCGTGAGCGCCATCGCTCTCGGTGCGATCCTGCGGTGGTTCGGCATCGACAAGGGCGACTGTCCGGGAAATTTCCCGGACTTTGGCGGCGGCTAGGCGCGCGGGCCTGAGACAAGACGGACGTGCGTAGAGCCTAGCGTTGAGACCGGGACAGGCCTGTCTAGCCAAATTCTGATACGGCTAGCCGCAAGCGCCCCGGTGCGCTATATTGCCCGCAGGAGAATCGCCATGTCCCGTACCGAACATATCCAGCTCAATGTCCGCTCCGCGTTCGCGCGCGCCCGCGCGCAGGAACTAGCGCGCCTGACCGGTATGACCGCGACGCAGGTGGTCGAGGACGCCCTGCGCGGTTATGTTCCGCCAGGCACGGCGGCGAAGGTCGGAAAGCTCGTCAAGCGCGGGCCGATCCTGGTGCGCCCGTCCGGCGGCGCCAGGGTCAGTCTCGAGGAGGCCAATGCCGCGCTTGAGGCCGCCCGGGAGCGTGACGATTGAAGGCCGAGGCGCTGCTCGACAGCAATGTGATCATCGCAATGCTGGCCGAAGCCCATGAACACCACAAGCAGTCGCTCGCGCTGGTCGCGGGAGAACCGCGCCGCAGATTTGCTGTAGCGGCCCATAGCTATGCGGAAGCCTACAGCACGCTGACGCGCCGGGGCGAGCGGTCGCCGTTCCGGTTCGCCGCGGAGGAAGCCTGGGCGGCGCTCGAAAGCGTTCGCGCCGTCACGGATCTGGTCGGGCTGACACCCGCGCAATCCTTCGATGCTATCAGGGGCTTTGCACAAAGTGGCGGAGTTGGTGCGCGGCTTTACGACCTGCTGATCGGTGAGGCTGCGGTGGTCCATGATATTCCGGTCATTGTGACATGGAACGTCGGCCATATGCGCGATCTGTTCCCGGACCTGACGGTCGCGACCCCCAAGGAATTCGGGAGCAGCGCCGACACGAACCATTGAGGATAGCACAGCTATTATCAACGCTTGGGCATGCGTCTATTCAACGTGAGGCAGAGTGATGACGACCAATCAAATTACTGTGCATGCTAACGAAAAAGATGTGCGCGAGGTGCTTGCATCCGTACTCGCTCCCGAAGAATTGTCCATGTTCGACATCAAGGAACAGGAACAACCGCAGGATCCGTTCGAAGCCGATCAGCGCGGCGAAACGATCTCATTCATGACGATCCTTGTCTGGCTTTCTCAAGCCGCCGCCAGCGGCATGGCCTACGACATCATGCGCAAGGCATCCAGCGCTCTCGTGGAACGGTTCGGAAAGGATCGTGTCGTTGTCAGACCGCCTTCTGAAGACTGATCCCTTCGAACCCGGTTCCCGGCATGAGGAGGTTCAAGGCGCTCGCTTTTGGCCGGATACTCTGTTCGTCGACCTGTCAGCCTATCCCGACGAGGTGCAAAGCTACGATCATCGCGAGCTGACATTTTGGGACGATTGCGATCTGGGTATTCTGGTCGCCATGGCGGCCAGGATGCACGAGCAGCTGCATTGGTTGCAAACAATCGGCACAACGTTCGGCCGGTTTCTGGCGACCAATCGTGTCACGACCGGGGATCTCGCGGACGCAATATTGACCACCGCCACTCCCCGAGAGCTGGACATGCTCATCGACGCAAGGCGGCGCTCGATCCCACCTGCCTTGCGTGATAGCACCGGCAGGCTCTCCCACGAGATGGGGTACTCCCCAACGTTACAATCCTTGTTTGATCACTGGTGGTCGACTGTTGCCCTAGAGCATTATCTGGTGGATTCTGGGGCCGAACTGCTCGGTCCTATCGATCCCCGCTTTATGGTTGGTTTGAGCCTTCGTTATGCGGTTGCCGGCAATAGACCGATCGATGTCTTCAATGCCCCGGATGAAGGGTTCATGGAGACGACCCGAGCCTTTGGCCCGCGTGATTCAAGCCCGGCCTTCAGGACCACTTCGGGATTGACCGTCCGCAATATCGAGGAAACCGCGGCCCTCGTGCTGCAACTCATCACAAAGGCGAGCCTGGCGGAAATGCTTAGCGATGAGCGGCAGGCCAAATATGCCGAGCAGACCTCGCTGTGGTCACTCGAGCGCTTCCTTGATGATCGACAGTCTCTCTACACCAAAGCACTGATGTTCTACGCGAAGCAGGCGTCCCTATCCGATCCCCATCGCTTTTTCGAACTACTGCTGTTGCTATGCGACATTGCCCTCAATCCGAGAATTCCGGACGATGGCTCGCCTCTGGGCGCGGAATGGAACGATTTCCATCCTGTATGCCGTTTCGAGCGACTCGTCGCTGCGCTGGAGGGGTTCACGCCTGATGTTCGCAAGATCGATGGGCGTCCTCCGCTGAAATGGTGGGAGGAAGAACGCTATCGGCTCGTCGAACGTGCGGGTATCAGCGATGGTGCTAAAGATCGCGCTTTCTGCTCCATCCCCCAAACCGCGCAAGATGCCCTGGAGGCACCCTCAGACCACATTCGCGCTTTCCTGGCCAAAGCTGGAGTGAACCTTGGCATCCTTCGGGATCACTATCCGTCTGTCGTGGCGAGCCCGATTCACACCCTGCTGCACGACACGGAAGGCATGGTTGCTCTTACCGACACGTTCGAGGGACCGAACTTCGATCCGCCGCTCAACATCCGCAGCTTTGGGGATGGGGAACCTTCACCATCAATCGACACACGGACCTATGTGCATACACTTGTCGCGTTGACATCGCGTCGGGCAACGCACTCTTGGCTTGTTCGGGCCGGACCATTGAATTTTCTTGGCTTGCCGACCGATACAATTGGCTTGAGGGCGCAACAGGTAGCCATTGAGCGATTGTCAGGTCTATATGATATCGAGGCCTGACAGGACCTAGCCCCGCCCTCTTTCTCCACGGAAGATGGCTTCGAGCAAGGAAATTTATCAGGTCTATCGAGCTTAACCCTCCCCCTCCTACCTCGCACTACCCTCGCCGCTCAACCCCGACCCTCCGCGCTGCGGTCACTCGATGATTGAATTTACCCGGTTATTGTCTCGTGGGTCGTGGCGTTTCTCATCTCGTTTCAGATCGCGATGAGATCATTCTCCGTCGTTCACTTCGTTCAATATTTGCCCGTCCAATAAGGCTCGGGCGACGAGAGCCGAACGTTTGTAAACGCCGTAACGCTGCATAGCGACCGATATGAAGTATTTGACCGTTGCTCCACCAAGGCCGAGGATCTTTCCGATTTCCCAATCAGTTTTGCCGAGTGCGACCAGTGTCGTGCATTCAGCCTCTCGTCGCGTGAGCTTAGGCCCGGCGACCCGCCGCTTGGGTTGATAAAGGCGTAGAGCCATATTGAACCCATAAGAAGCGATGACATGCAACGCGGCCAATAGGTCGGGTGTCGCCTCGACAACCCGCGAAGCCGCAAAGGTACAGGAGGCGCGTGGTTCTCCCGGAATGTGCAAGGGGATCGTCACACCATGCGAAATGCCATGTAAACGCGCTGCGCCGAACAACGCCAGCTGGGGTTCACGAAGCGGAACAAGTCCAGGTATTTCGTCCCACGTAAAGGGACGGTCCAACAATTCGCTGACCTCATAAACGGGGTCGAGCACATAGTGATGATTCTCGATATAGGATTTTATGAATTCTGTCGGGTAGTTCGTCACCACCAGCGCGTGCTCGGCCAAACGGGGTAAACTGCCATGCTGGACCAGGGCGACGTGGTCGAAGCCCATTTCTCTAGCAGCGTGGGCCAGGCCTTCGCATAGCGTATCGAAGGAAGTCGCTTTCAGAAGCTGAGAGAGAACGTCGCGCAGGTGAGGTCCAAGAAACACAGGATTCCTCCTTGCTGGAACGAGACTCCGCAATCCTGTCGGTAGCGTCGACCTGGCGACGGCATGGCCCACTCACGGTCAACGCCATCGTGCGTTCTAGGAGTGGACGCGAAGCACGCAGCGGCATGGGCGTGCCTGCGGGCAGGATGGGAGTCACATTTTTGCAATCAAACGATGTCATCATATATCGTTAGACACTTTGAGCCGGTGATTCTGGCAATGACCGGGCAATTTTTTTGCTGACGATCTCATCCGTTCTTGCGGATTCGTTCGGCTCGAACCCGATAGTCACAGCAGCTTTCACGGAAAATCACGGTGCTTGAACGGAAGAGCGATCGCTCTTGCCGGGCTTTTTGTTCCCAAAATCGGCATTGATGCGGATACCGATCAGGATGGCGACTACCTAGGCTTCGAGGCCGATCCAGGTTCCAACATCAGGCCGACAGCGACAGCGTCGATGCATCGTGCCGCAACGTCCTGAGGCGCTGCACCACTCAAGAATCATCAGCGGCGCAAAACTGCGGAAAGCCGTAATTACTGGCTGCAAGTCTGCGGGATAGGCGTTTCAGGCAGTGTTGCCGAAGGAACAGCATCCATGTCCGATTGCCCCCCCTTCCCAAGCTTGGCCTATTCCGCAGGCCCAGAGAGGCTTGTGGCGATGGGACGAAGCGTCATTGCAACGGAAGCGGAAGCACTCTGGGCATTGGGAAACGAGCTCGATCTATCCTTTGGCCATGCCATCGCGACGCTCCAGCAGACAAAGGGGCGCATCTGTGTCTGCGGCCTGGGCAAATCCGGGCATATTGCGCGAAAGATCGCCTCGACGCTTTCCGCCACCGGCTCCCCGGCTCTGTTTCTTCATGCAAGCGAGGCCGTCCATGGCGATATCGGCACATTGCACGAATCCGATACACTTCTCATCCTTTCCAATTCGGGCAGCACCCGCGAACTGGGCACGATCCTTCTTCGGGCAGATCATATGAATATTCCGATTGTCGCGATCACCTCGGCGCGAGGTTCGCGGCTGGCTGATGCGGCCGAGACCTGCCTGTTTCTTCCTAACCGTCCCGAGGCATGTCCCCACAACAGTTCTCCGTCAACATCGACAGCGATGATGCTCGCCTTGGGGGATGCTCTCGCGATCACCTTGATGCGAGTGAAAGGAATTACGGCTGAGACGTTGCATTTCTTCCACCCCGGCGGACGCCTGGGTCTGGATCTCGTGACGATCGAGAGTTTCATGCACAGGGGAGAGGAATTGCCACTCGTTCCACTTGGCGCTTCAATGGAGACTGTCGTCGCCACAATGAGCGAAGGTGGCTTTGGCATCGCCGCGGTTGTCGATGACCAAGGCTCGCTTGAGGGCGTGATCACCGATGGCGACCTCAGGCGGCACGCGCATTCATTTCGCGACGGGCTGGCGAGTGAAATAATGACGCGCAAACCGCATGTTCTTTGTGGGGATATGCTCGCTCGCGATGCCCTGGAAATGCTCTCTCGAGCGCGCATCACGTCATTGCTCGTGGTGAATAGCGAATACGATCGCCGGGTCGTTGGCCTCGTTCACATCCACGATCTGCTCCGTCTCGAGATCGGTTGATATGCGCATTACGATCGTCATTCCGGCGCGATACGAATCCACCCGATTTCCTGGAAAGCCGTTCGCTCGGCTCAGGGGAGCCGGCGGGTCTGAGAGGTCGCTGCTGGCTCGTACCGTAGATGCGGCCATGGCTGTGGGCCCTTCGATCGATGTTGTGGTGGCAACCGACGATGCACGGATTGCCGACGCCGCGCGTGCTGCCGGAGCGCGCTCAACCATTACGTCGAGCTTGTGCTTGAATGGAACCGAGCGTTGCGCTGCGGCGATTGAAGATGGCGCTGTTGATGCGGACGTCATTATCAATTTGCAGGGAGACGCCCCGCTCACGCCATCAAGCGCTATCTCTGCGTTGATCTCCGAGATCAGCACTGACCCCGCCGTACTGGTCGCCACTGCAATGACACGGTGTGGTCCCGACACGGTTGCGAGGCTGCGCGTGGATGAGGCGGCTGGCCGTATTGGGGGCACCACTGTCGTAGCGGACGGGGCTGGCGATGCCCTATATTTCTCGAAACGAATACTGCCTTATGGCGGAGGCAGCGCGGATTGCCCGATTTTCCTCCATCTAGGCCTTTACGCTTATCGACGCCGTGCCCTGTTGCACTATGCGGCCCTTCCCCCCGCCCCGCTCGAAGCCGCCGAGGGACTGGAGCAACTGCGTTTTCTGGATGAACGCATTCCGGTGCGTATGGTGGAAATCAGCGAGCCTCCCGGTGGTCTCTGGGAGGTAAACAACCCGGGCGACATTCCCATTGTTGAGCAAGCACTCGAATTGCGGGGTATCGCGTGATGGGATTGGGTGGAGGTCGGCTATGATCGTTCGCGATACCGCGATTGGTCAGGACAAACCCCTGTTTCTGATCGCTGGCCCCTGCGTGTTGGAGTCGCTGGAACTGTCACTGCGCGTCGCGGATTACTTATCGCAAATCGCGCACAGGCATCATATCCTGGTTGTTTTCAAGGGTTCGTTCGACAAAGCCAATCGAACGTCACTTACATCCTATCGAGGTCCCGGACTTCACGACGGGTTGGAAATTCTTCGTGCAGTTTCCGAGAAGACCGGATTGCCTGTTTTGACGGATGTTCACGAGCCCGATCAGGTCATGACGGTTGCCGAGGTAGCCGATGTCCTACAAACGCCCGCCCTTCTCGCACGCCAGAGCGACTTGATCGTCGCAGCCGCCCGATCAGGCCGAACCGTCAATATCAAGAAGGGGCAGTTCATGGCGCCGTGGGATATGACGCAGGTGCTTGAAAAAGCGCGATCTGCGGCGGTAGCGGCCGGCAATGACCCAAATTCGTTCTTCCTTTGCGAACGGGGGACGAGCTTTGGCTACAATAATCTGGTCACCGACCTTCGTAGCCTTTCAGTAATGGCTGAAACAGGAGCTCCGGTTGTTTTCGACGCAAGCCACAGCGTGCAAGAACCCGGGAGCCTTGGAAACTGTTCGGGAGGCGATCGTCGTCATATCCCGTTGTTGTGTCGTGGAGCAGTTGCTGCGGGAATTGCAGGACTGTTCATCGAGACACACCCCGATCCGTCCAGAGCGCTTTCCGACGGTCCCAACTCATGGCCGCTCGATCTTCTCGATCCGTTGATAGAGCAGCTCGTTGGGCTCGATCGCTCCATCAAAGC
The DNA here is from genome assembly GCA_006226465.1 of Alphaproteobacteria bacterium. Classification (GTDB taxonomy): domain Bacteria; phylum Pseudomonadota; class Alphaproteobacteria; order Sphingomonadales; family Sphingomonadaceae; genus Erythrobacter. The sequence continues at coordinate 33,787 of SBHJ01000262.1, forward strand.
CAGTCTGGCTGCCTATCCGTCGGCGCAGTGAAAGGGTGGAATGCTCTATGCTGCGGCAGAATTTGATTGAAAACCGGTATCCCTCCGACATGGCAGCGGACAGATAATGGAAATAGTTCCTGTCATTCTATCGGGCGGCGCCGGGACACGCCTCTGGCCGCTGTCGACAAGCCAGACTCCGAAGCAGTTCCTTCCCCTGCTGGGTTCGCATAGCTTGTTGCAGCAGACCATAATTCGCATGCGTCGCGCAGATATCGTCAATGATCCGATCCTGGTCACGAACGTCATCCATGGCGATCAGCTTGATGATCAGCTGAAGGAAGTAGGTTGCGCGCCTTTCCGGCTTATACGCGAGCCGGCAGGGCGCAACACGGCCCCAGCTATCGCATTGGCGGCGCTTGAGGCGCCGACGTCGGAGACTTTGCTGCTGGTGCTGCCAAGTGACCATGTCATCAAGGATGCAACTGCCTTTGGCGAGGCGATACGACAAGCCGTACCGCATGCCGAGAAAGGGTGGCTGGTCACATTCGGGGTTCGACCGGAGTATCCGGAGACTGGATATGGCTACATCCGCGCTGGAGCGGACATCTCCGCCGGCGTGCAAGAGGTCGAGGCTTTTGTCGAAAAGCCGGATGCCGTCGATGCCGCGATAATGATCGCCGAAGGGGGGCATTTCTGGAATGCTGGCATTTTTCTGTTTCGGGCTGATGCGCTGCTTGGAGCGATGCGCACACATGCGTCCGACATTCTGGAAGCGACCGTGAAGGCGCGCGCCCTGGGACATCGCCATGGCTTTATAGTAGAACCTGAGCCAATCGCCTTTTCCGACGTCCCTGCGAAATCGATCGACTATGCTGTGATGGAAAAAGCCGCCAAGGTAGCGGTTGTCCCAGTCAGCATGGGTTGGTCGGATCTCGGTAGCTGGGACATGGTTCATGCCGTTGGTGAACGCGATGCGGCGGAGAATGTGGTCGATGGCGATGTAACCGCGATCGACAGCCGTAATTGTCTATTAAGGACCACCGGCACCCGTATCGCAACAATTGGGGTGTCCGACCTCATTGTCATCGTCACCGCAGATGCGGTGTTGATCGCTCCTCGCGGACAATCGCAGGACGTACGTCGGCTTGCCGAGCAGGCGGGAACCACGCCCAAAGCCGTCGAGAACGACCGGTAAACCCGTTGCATGATCAGTGGGAGCCAAGACCGATGCTGAGGGAAATGTGTGTCGAGAGCGGCGAGATCAGAGCTGCCTCGATCGCGAGGCGCGGCTCGGCCGAATTGCTGACTCCACGCTATGTTCCCAAACCCTGGGGACGTAGAACCTCTTCACACGGTATGTCCGATGACGCATGGCCTCTGGGAGAAATTGTCCACGAGGCGCCTGATCTCGGCCTCACGATCAAATGGCTGCAAACGAGCGAGCCACTGTCCGTGCAGGTGCATCCGCAAGGCAAGGATGGCAAGGACGAGTGGTGGTATGTCGTCGAGGCTCAGGACGGGGCCTATATTGATATTGGTCTGAAGGCGCCGGCGACGCGCTCCAAGCTTTTCGAGGCGGCTCATGACGGAAGCTTGCCGTCGCTGCTCAATCGCATCGCCCCGAAACCCGGCGACTCATATTTTATTCGGGCCGGCACGATTCACGCGCTTGGCCCGGGGCTGATCGTCTTGGAAGTGCAGGAAGCAAGCGACGTTACCTATCGCCTGTTCGATTACGGACGTGATCGCGAACTACATCTCAACCAGGGTCTGTTCGAGGCAAGAACTGGTGGGGCGGTCGAGTGTCTGCCATCCGACGATAGCTCGTTCACCGTTTCACAAATCGATATCGAAAGCGATGCCCGTATCGTTATGGCCCCTGAACGGGCATGTTTGGTCGTGCTGTCCGGCGAAGGGGAGATTGACGGCCAATCGTTCGCTGCAAATCAATGCTGGTGCACGCATGGTCCGATAACGCTTTGCGCCAAGAAGCGGACTCACCTAGTTGTGGTGGAATCTAGAGTGACAATCGAAAATAAGGGTTGAGCTAATGCAATTGACGCTTACGTTCAGCGCCTAAATGGGAATGTCTGATCACTTCTATTCCCACCCATAGTTGCGTTCGTACACGCGCAAAAGAGCGTTGCACACTATCCCGTGTGGCCCTAGCTGTTTAGCAAGTGCTTCGGGGCCGGCGTTTTCAGCATCCAGTTTCAACAGGGCGTTAGTTCTTGGAACTAGAATTGGGAAAACATCTTCACCTCTCAACCTAGCGGTAGTTCTGACGTGCTTCGCTTAAGGCCTCGTGGCTAACACGTAGACCATTTTGTCTCCGATTGCCTCCACCAACTCTTCGGGACCGCATGGCGGCAACAGGCCGGTCGGGGGCAACATCTGCAAATGGAAATCGTGCCCAGAGAGTTGATTGAGAAGTGCGGTTGGTGAGATTGAGCGCGAGATAGACGGCGCATAATATTCAAAAATTATCGTTTGAAGACGACGGTCGGACAGGATGCGATGGGCGCCTTCGAATACGAGGGGTTCCGATCCTTCAACATCAACCTTCAGCACATTTGGAGAAGTCTGCAAAGAGAGCAGGCTGTCCAGCGAAGCACATCCAACGGTGATTTTATTATGGGTTTCAGAAGAGTCCGGCCCAGCTTCCAGAATCGTTCCGCCACCGCTGAATTTGTTGTCATATGTGAGCGTGGCCTGCTCCATCCCACCTGATACGGCCAATGGTGACAGTTCCACGATCTCATGCAGTCCGTTCACGAGGACCGAGCGGTTCAGCAGGTCAAAAAGGCGTGGATTGCATTCGAACGCGAAAACCCTCCCTCTGGCTCCGACTGCGCTGGCCCCTATCAAGGTATAGTAACCGAAGTTCGCGCCTATATCGCAGAATGTCATTCCAGGCTTTAACGCTTTTACCAGGACACGCTCGACCCAAGGCTCCCAGCGCCCGTCCATCATCAAATGAGAAGCGATGCCTATATCGCGGGTATCTACGTATATTTTATGGCCTGTATGCAAACGCGTGAGCGCGATATAGTCGCCCAGGTAGGCCGTTGATTGTGACCAGGCAGAATGTCGGCGACGGCTCCGCTGGATGCCAGCTACTGCGGATCTGAAAGTGCGTAGCCACTGGCTCATAGGTAAGCGAAGCCCTCAGGGCTGGCAATTACCAGCGCAGATCTAATGGATGAAAATCCCCACTGGCTACAAAGGCCCACTAGTGAGCAAGCCATGCGACCGCAGCTCCTAGAGGGATCGTCCACCAGGTCCAGATAAACCCTTGGAAAAGACCTTTCTGCATAGGTCCAAAGCGGAGATTGGGATCTATTTTCCCCGGTTTTTCCGACACTCGACGCAACGGGGGGATTAACCAGATAACAGTGTTCAGCATTATTCCGCCCATCGCCATGAAAGGAATGATGCTCGGGAACACCAGCAGCACCCAGAATTCTTTGATCGGCCCTCTTAAGACGATACGCGCCTCCTCAGGGTGGGAGAGTTGATTATGCCAATTAAGCAAAGCGACGAGATAGTAAAATTCTAGAACCAATCCTATCGCGCCCATTGTAAGCCCGCAGATCATCCCCCACCAACCGCGCAATGCTGCACGCTTTTGTGCAACCGCAACATAGGGCGCATGGCGTTTCCGGCTTGTCATGGCCTTACGTTCCCCTGCCCTTTGTCACGGCCGAGTAGCTGTGCCGACGCAAGGATGGGCACATTTTATGGTTGCTGCTCCGGCAGTCGCTCGCGCTCGAACGTGATCGTCTGAATCTTGGCGTCGAGCCCTTTGAGGACATCCGCAGTCAAATCGTTGGCGAAATTACCGCCAAGCGTCACGCTCCGGTCGAGGAGAAGTCCGCATTTCTTGTTCGTATACGCCTGGGAGATTACGGGCTGCACCTCAGTCAAAATCCGCTCCATGGCCTTGGCACGGGTTGCTTCAATTTCACGACTGTTGTGAGCAGCCTTGCGCTGAAGCGCCGTCCAACGGGTGGCAAGTGCGTCGCGCTTCTGTTTGGTCTGCGCGTTGTCTGGCTGGCCTTCCAGCGATTTGACCTCTGTTTCCAAAGGCGTTCGTTGCTGGTCGATTTCCGACTGCGCTGTCCTCGCCAGTTCGGCAAGGCGTGTGGTGGCTGCCTTCGCGACAGCTGCGTTCGCAAAAATCGCTTCCCGCGACAACAGGCAAACACCTGGGATTACCGGCCCGCCAAGTCCTGGCGCCGGCGAAGCCGTCTGTGCTGCGAGTGATACGGGAGCCGCACCAGCAGCAAGAATGGCGAGAAAAATGGAAAAGCGTGACATTATCAGTCCTTCTCATGCAATGGAGGTTCATCGCCAACAGTCGGCGGAACCGCCTCTTTTGGTTCTGTAAACCTGCGCGACAACAGCTCTGGAAACAGGTCGATCGAGTTTAGGTGCTGCGTGATAAGTCCCAGCCACCCGCGGGGATGCCACTCCGCCACTGTTGGTCCGTCGAGGGCCATAAAACGCTCAGGGTCGACAACTTTGAAGCCGTCGCGCGCAATATTGCGTCCATCGGGCAGAGCGTATTCGATACGCCGCTCGACGAGCAGATCACGACCTTCGAGCGCTCGCATGAAAGCGATGGTGGCTTCGGCTTCACCGCGAAAAGCCTCGCAGAAGGCCAGTGCGCGCTCCGTGACCATCGTGGGACGGCCATGCTCGAATAGAGGCTGACCGTCTTCTTCGCCGAGGCCGTCACATTCAGAGTCGATGCAGAGAATGTAGCGATCGCTGTCTTCGATACGAAGGAACCCGAATGGATATCGCCGGGCGTAGGCCGGTATGTAAATCCCTTTCGCCCAGTCCCCTGCTTCGAGGAATACATTGCGTCCTTCGATGCCCAGGATTGCGTGCGGGGTAGAATCGGAGCTGGCGAAAACTATGGGATAGTGCCGCGAGGCTCGAGCAAATTCGCTCACCACGATGGGAATCGACGATGTTTCGGCGGTGAAGGAATAGTCGCATTCTTTGAGTCGCAGCGTCGAATGGAGAGCCGCGTCAAGCGGCCGCAGAGACCGGTAGAACAGCGGCAGGGTTGGCGGGGTACTCGTTTCGGATACGGCCATGGCTGGTCTCTCGATTCGCTCTGCGCAGGCAGCGAAAATTCACTGCCCGTTGGTCCCGTTTCTATTGCCTCGATCAATCGCTAACGATTACGGATTCCCGCAATTTTATCGGCGACGCATTTTGGCGACACTCTGCCCTGCACATATGGACGTGCGCATCAAACAGGGTGGGCGGAGCAATTCTGGGCAGTGAGAGCATTGCGGGTTTCGGACGATACCGAAGATGGCGCGGCCCTGGGTTGGGTTGTCGGCCAGTGCTGCGCATGCCCCCCTTCCCTGCTTCCAAGCCCATCGGACAGCCCCTGTTGCGGAAGTCTGTAGGCTTGATCCCGCCGAATTTGCAGGCGATTGATATCGAAGAAATCGCCGAGCAAATTACGAGATCGCGCATAGGAGGGCATTTTTGGAAGCTCCCGCGAACGCCGCAAATGAGATCGGGTCCATTTGTTGTATCCGCGCAGGCTTCCGTCGCGTTTGACCCTTGGCCAACGATTGAAGCAAATCCGTCGATTGTAGCGCACTGTGACGATGAGATCGCATTGCTTGCGGCTGCGGCCGGACGTTCGGTTCTCCGCTCTGGTGACCACCATTTATATTCACGCGCCGATCTCTTGCGCAGGCTCAGCGCTCACATTTCCGCGTTCGACTATTTCGATCCGTGGAATGGGCAGCCCATATCCATACCGGACTGGATTGATATTCTCGCGGACTGGCGGCGTACTATCGATCGAAATCGCGAAATCTCGGTCGTCTGTGGTATTGCAGCGTGGAAGCGCTCTGCTCTCGCGAAGCATCTCTGGTGCGGTGAGGCTCCGAAATTCTCAAAAAGACCTCCTGAAAGCCCCTCCCCATCCGGAAAGGCGGTCGCCGTCTGGCCTTCTCGTGTGTCACGAGCGGATCGCAAGCGGGTCCGTGTGCAAGATGGTCGGCTCGTCCAGATCGAAGACGGTTTCATCCGGTCGGCCGGACTTGGAGCGCGACTGGTTCCACCGTGCTCCATCGTGGTCGACTGGTCGGGCATCTACTATGATCCGCGCGAACCAAGCGATCTTGAACGTCTTCTTGCAGACGCCGAGTTCGGCCCGGATCTATGCCGACGGGCCGCAAACCTGATCCGCTTCGTCACGCGGCACGGCATTACAAAATATGGCGGTGAGCGTGGCACTTTGCTCGGCTTGATGGGTGCCAGGCGCAAGGTACTCGTTGCTGGACAGGTGGCCGATGACCGGAGTGTCCGGCTCGGACATGCGGATGTCGCCAACCCACTCGACCTTTTGCGCCGCGTTCGTGAGATCGAACCGGATGCCTACATCATCTTCAAGCCACATCCAGATGTGGTCGCCGGGTTGAGACCTGGGGACGTTCCCATGATCGAGGCCGGGCGCTATGTCGATCTGGTTCTGCCGGATACGCCCATCGATGCACTGCTTAACGATGTGGACGCAGTTCATGTCCTGACATCATTGACAGGGTTCGAGGCTCTGCTTCGGGGCCGAGAAGTGATCACCCACGGGCAGCCATTTTACGCCGGCTGGGGCCTGACACGCGATCTTGCCGCGCCTATTGCTCGTCGTAATCGGCTGCTCACGCTCGAACAACTCGTTGCCGCGACTCTGATACTCTACCCACGCTACGTCGATCCGGTGACTCGGCTCCCCTGCCCGCCCGAAGTTCTTACGCAACGCCTTTCGGTGGGCATGATGCCCAAGTCCGGCTTCCTTCAGACGCTTCGTTCGATGCAGGGGCAATTCAACCTCGTTCGTCGGCAACGGGCCAAAGCCCTATGATGCCACGATCCTTTCTCTTCCTGCAGGGTCCGCCTGGTCCCTTCTTCAAGCAGCTTGCCACTGGCCTGCGCGCACGTGGGCATCGTTGCCACCGCATCAATTTGAACGGTGGAGACTGGTATGATTGGCGAGGGTCATCCGACAATTTCAGTGGCACGCTCGATAGTTGGCCGGGTTACCTTCACGAGGTGATTGCGCACCATGAGGTGACCGACATCGTCCTGTTTGGCGACTGTCGCCACTATCATCTCAGCGCACGGGTGTGTGCAATCCGCCGAGGGATCCTCGTTCATGTCTTTGAGGAAGGATATATCCGCCCGGACTGGGTTACACTTGAGCGAGACGGTGTGAATGGCAATTCAAATCTGCCACGCGATCCGGAAGCCTATGTCGGCCTGGCAAAGCAGTTGCCGCCTGTTCCCAGTCATAAACCGGTTCCCCCCAATTTTCGGCAACGTGCGACTGAAGCCGTAGCCTATTTCCTCGCCAGCCTGCTGTTGGCGCCACGCTACCCCAATTATCGGTCGCACCGGCCTTACCCGGTTCTCTCGGAACTGCGCGGCTGGATCGCTCGCATGATGGCGCGGCCAGTAGCCTGTTGGCGGTCGAGAAAGGCTTTAGCCAACCTCGGATCGCGCCCCTACTTCCTCGTGCCTCTTCAACTGGACTCCGACCACCAGATCCGCATTCATTCCCCGTTTTCTGGGATGAAGGCTGCACTTGGGTCCATCTTGCAGTCCTTCGCAGCGCACGCACCTGGGGACGTTATTCTTCTCGTGAAAGAGCATCCCCTCGACAATGGCCTTCAGGCTTGGCGTCGGATCGTGGCGGACTTGGCACGGGAACATGGAGTCGCCGATCGGATATTGTTTATTGCTGAGGGCGATCTTTACACGATTGTCGATCAGGCCGCCGGTGTGGTGACCGTGAACAGCACGACTGGAACACTGGCCCTTAGCTCCGGTATACCGGTCATTGTGCTGGGCAAGGCCATCTATGATCTGCCCGGTGTTACCCACCAGCAGTCGCTCGATGACTTTTGGACGGGACCAACAGCCCCCTCCAGGAACGTCTACGATGCCTTTTGCCGTGTCATTGTCGCGCGCTGCCTACTTCATGGCGGTTTCAGCAACGCAAAAGCACGTTCACTGCTGCTTCCCGAAGCGATTGCGCGCCTTGGCGGAGAGCACGAGGCGCATCTGGCCGTCACACCTTGCAAAAAGGTGGCGGCATGAAGATGATCGACGAAACCTTGGATGGCGGTGGCGGGCGCTTTGTCCAAAATATCGGTTTGCGGAAAATCCGCCCCGAACTCGTTCTCGACCTATCACGGCTGATATCCCGTATTCTGCATCCCGCTCCAACGGGCGTGGATCGAGTCGAAATGGCCTATGCGCGCGGACTGCTCGACCGGGCCGGCCACCGAACGGCTTTTGCGGCTGTTCATCCGAGCGGCGTCTATGGCCGGCTTTGCGGCGAAAAGGTCCGCGCGTTCATCGATCACACCGTTCAGCGTTGGGAACGCTATGGCACCTATGAGAATCCGGTCGAGTGCTATCACCAAGCGTTGCGGTGGCTGTGGCACCTGAGGCCAGGGGCGGTTCCAGGCAGAACTGGAAATCGAGTTCTGATTCAGCCCTCGCCCAACCACCTCGATCGCCCACGCCGGATGGCAGCAAAAATCCGGCGTGAGCAGTCCCGCTTCATATGCCTCGTCCATGATGTGATACCCGTCAGTCATCCCGAATATGCGAGGCCAGGTGGTGGCGATTGTCATCAGCGTCGACTGAACACGATTGTAGCCCAAGCAGACGGTGTTCTGGTCAACTCGCAGGCGACGTTTCATGCGTTCATGCAACGTAGCGGCATGGCGTTTGCAGGTAAGCCGGTTCGCGTCGCGCCGCTCGGCGTGGAGCCTGTGCCTCGCGTGCCGGCTCCCATGCCCTCTGCGCGTCCATATTTCGTAATCCTTGGCACGATCGAACCAAGAAAGAACCATCTGCTGCTGCTCTGGATCTGGCGCGACTTATGCGAGCGCCTAGGGCCGGCGGGCGTCCCGCAGCTTCTGATCATTGGGCGTCGCGGCTGGGAAAACGAGAATGTGATCGATATGCTTGATCGCTGTGCGGTCCTGCATGGTGTGGTGCGAGAGCTTGACCGTCTTCCCGACCAGGAACTGCGAGCAATTCTTGCCGGAGCTCAAGCACTCCTGATGCCATCCTTTGCAGAGGGCTTCGGGCTTCCTATCGCAGAGGCGCTAGCTGCCGGCATTCCGGTGATCGCAAGCGATCTTGCCGTTCATCGCGAGACTGGCGGTGACGTTCCGGACTATATCGATCCCCTCGATGGTCCGGCTTGGAAGCAGGCGGTGTTGGCCTATGCTGACCCCGGCCACGCTCGCCGGCGTGCGCAGATCGATCGGATGGCGGCCTGGTCACCGACGCCATGGGACTCCCACATCGATGCTGTCCTGAATCTCGCCGATGAGGTGGTCGCATGCTGAACACAAGACCGACGCGGCGCTTTCGCTCCAGCACGCTGGATGGATTTGACGTGCAGCGTCACGTGATCGGGGCGCTACTCATTCGAGAGCTTCACACACGTTATGGACGTGACAACATTGGCTCAATGTGGATGTTTCTTGAACCGCTTCTGCTCGCCGTAGCAGTCGCGTTTCTACATGCAAATGGCGGAAATGGGCATCCTGGCTCGGACATCCGCATCATTCCCTTCGCACTTACCGGTTACACGGTTTTCATGATCTTCCGCTCGATCGTAACACGGGCGGAATCCGCGCTCGAAGCCAACAGGCCTTTGCTCTTCCATCACATGGTCACAATTTTCGACCTGCTTTTTTCCCGTGCCTTGCTTGAACTGATCGCAACGGCAGGGGCGCTAGCATTGCTGTTCAGTCTCGCCGTCGCGACTGGATTAGCAGAACCGCCGGGACGTCCGCTCAGACTGATGTCAGCCATTGTGCTGCTTGCCTGGTTCGCTTTCGCACTCTCAATGGGTATCGCGACGGGCGTTCATTTCAGCAAAGCGTTCAGCAAGTTCGTCCATCCGGCGACATATATCGCCATGCCTCTTTCAGGCGCTTTTTTTCTTCTGGAGTGGATACCTCAACCGTATCGGACATGGTTGAGTTGGTCACCGCTCAATCAGATTTTCGAGATGGTGCATAGCGGCGTCTTCAAGAGCTACGACAGCCCCTATTTCGATCCGCTTTACATCATTGGCTGGTGCATGGTCCTGACCGTGCTCGGCTTCCTTCTTCTGCGCGTTCTTCGCCGTCACCTCCACTTGAGCTGATGCTTATGAAAAACCAATCATCCCCTGAACCAATCGCGCCATCTCCCAACCAGGAGCAAGAGGATGCGACCGAGGCTCGTGTTCAAAGCTTGAGACCTCTATTACTCTCACCCTTTCCGGGAGTTGACGACCGAAGCGAACGTTTCGTCGAGGCTGACGATGAGGATGACTTCGCGAGTAATGAGCCGTCACCGCGGGTTGGCTGGCGATGGTTCTTGCACCCCTTCATACTGGTCGTCGTCCTGCCCACGCTTCTGATTGCGGGCTTCGAGTATCTGATCGCAGCAGATCAATATGAATCCAGCGCGCAGTTCATCGTACGCACACCTCAGCAGAATAATTCCGTGAACAGTCTCGGACAGATGCTGGGTATCGGCGCGGGGAGCGCACCAGCGGATGTACATAGCGTCGATGCCTATCTTCTATCGCATGAGGCGGTGAGCGCACTCGGCCATGAACGACTGGTCTCGATGTTCCGTCGAGAAAACGCCGATCCGGTCACACGGCTCTGGTATGCTGATCCCCAGCCTGAGACGCTGCTCAAATACTATCGCAGCAAAGTGCACGTCACGACATCATCCGAAACAGGTATCACGCTGCTCTCCGTGCGAGGTTTCGAGCGGAGCGATGCAAAGGCGCTTGCGGATGATTTGCTCAAGCTCGGGGAGCAGCGCGTCAATCTGCTCAATCAGCGAATGTTCGAGGACGGGTTAGCGGCGGCAAGTCGTCAAGTCCAAGAAGCCGAAGCGGCGATCGACAATGCCGACCGTCAGATGACGCAATTCCGCCAGGCCCGCAGGGATGCCGACCCAGAGCGGACCAGCAGTGCCGAAATCCAACTTGCCACGTCGCTTCAGGAGCGTGCAGCCCAAGCCAGGGCGCAGCTCGACGCGATGGCCGCGGTGCTTCCACCGAGCGCGCCGCAATATTCCGCAACGGTGCGAAAGGTCGCAGCACTGGAACGGCAGGTTGCAGCGGTAAGAGGCCGCCTCGCCGGCTCGGAGGGTTCAGTCGCCGCGGGACTAGGTGAGTATGAGCAACTCCAAGTCCGCCAACAACTCGCGGCAAAGCGATTTGAGGCGGCGCAAGCGAGCTTTCAATCGGCGCGGGAGCAGCTGGTCAAGCAGCAGCTCTTCATCATTTCAGTCGTCGAGCCGAATCTGCCGGGCAAGTCCCTCTATCCCGAACGGCTCATGGTCATTGCAACCGCGTTTTTTGGGCTTCTGTTCGCCTACGCGATTGGATGGCTGATCCTCTCCGGTTTCCGCGAACATGCTGAGTAACGAGTATCCTTCATGCTGACGCATCTCCTCAAATATCGAAAATCAGCCGGGGTCGCGGTAACGCCGCGCGTCCATAAAGTGCTGCTTGCAGCCAACAGCGCGAGAGATTCTCGCGATTTTTCCCGAGCCGCGATATTGTTCCGTGAAGCGCTCGATCGGGATCCGTCCCTGGCGCATGTCTGGGTACAATATGGGCACATGCTGCGCGAAACCGACGAATTCGCCACGGCTGAAAGCGCCTACAAGGAAGCGCTCAAACGGGGTTCAACCAGCGATCCCCATCTGCATCTCGGGCACCTCTACAAGGTCCGGGGTCAGTTCAGCAAAGCGGCACAGAGCTACCTTGCCGCAGCTCGTGCTGATCCAACGAATGGCGATGCCCTTGCCGAACTTCACCGGCTCATGGCCTGCGGCATCGAAATCACCCCAGAGGACATCATGGCAATCACCGACAACACGACGGACGAAATCTTCGAAACCGGTGATCCAATCGCGCCCGCCGCCGCCCGGGCACGTTCGGCGATCGACACTCTGGCAACGGTGCTGCGCGAAAACGGGGCCGAGGAGGACGCTGTCCGTTTCGAGGACACCCGCGAATTGATTGAAAACTTACGGTCACAGGTCGATGTCGTGACCGAAGGCGGGCATGGGAATGACACGGCGGCGGCGATCGTTTTTGACGTTTCTGATCTCATTTCCTATTTCGATAACGCCCGATTGCCGACCGGCATTCAGCGCGTGCAAATCGAGGTGATATCGGCCGCGCTCCGTCAAGAGAGGCGGACGGTAAAGATTTGCGCCTTTCTCGAACATCGTGACGAGTGGGTAGAAATCACACCTGCCATGTTCCAAATGGGATGCCGCCTCAGTCTCATGAGCGGCGATCTCAAGGCACCAGAATGGGTTGCCTTCCTTACGAAGCTGCGCCTGGCGATGACCATTTCAGACGCAATGGCGTTTCCCCGTGGCGCCTTCCTGGTTAACCTCGGCACATCCTGGTGGTTGCAGAACTATTTCCTCTATGTGCGCCAGGCAAAGGCTGCATATGGCATACGATATGTGCCCTTCGTCCACGACCTTATCCCGGTCATGGCAAGCGAGCATTGCACACGCGAGTTGACGCAGGATTTCATCAGTTGGGCGCTTGGCGCATTCGACCATGCCGATTTCTTTCTGGTGAACTCCGAAGCGACGAAACGCGACCTTTTGCGCGTGGCGGCGCTGCTCGAACATGCCGTTGATGAACGAGCTATCATCGTCGTTCGCCTGGATGCCGACTTCCGCAAGCCGGCCACCATACCCTTGCCTGAGCGCGACCTGTCGAAATGGGGATTGGGACGGTCGGAATTCGTTCTGTTTGTATCGACAATAGAATCCCGAAAAAATCATATCGGTGCGTTTGATGCCTGGATCAGTCTTCTGCGCAATCACAGACCGCGGTCAGTTCCCAAGCTCGTATGTGTCGGTAACAAGGGCTGGCTGAACGACACCGTCTATGCGCGTCTCGCGTCACACGAAGGGCTGCGTGATAAAGTCGTCATGTTATCGGGCTTGTCGGATGCCGAGCTCGACCTTCTATACCGTTCTTGCCTCTTCACCCTTTATCCAAGCAACTACGAAGGCTGGGGCCTGCCGGTCACAGAATCCCTGTGCCACGGAAAGGTACCGCTCCTTTCCGATGCTTCCTCTCTTCCGGAGGCAGGTGGGGCCTTCGCCCACTATTTCGAGGCAGGGTCGACCCCTCGCCTTACAAAAGCGCTGGAGCAGCTGATCTTCGACGGCAGCTTTCGGGCTGACAAAGAAGCGGCAATCCGCAAGGACTTCTTGCCCCGGAAATGGGGGGACATTGCCGCGGACATCGCAGGCGCCACCGCTGAACGGGCTATTACCTCGCCCCTAGTGGACAACGGGGGATATTGTGCACCAATCGCAACACTCGGCGCTCATCATCCGATGGTACGCAACTTCGAGACGAGAATCTGGCCGGGCATGCGCTCTGCCGAGATATTCCGATCGGGTTCCGGTTGGTGGGGACCTGACAACTGGGGTTGCTGGACGAAAGCGCAGGGCGGCGCATTGAGCATAGGAGTCCCGGAGAACGTCAACGGCCCTCTCCGCCTCTATCTGAGACTACACGGCTTACCCACTGGCAGTTGCGCGTGGCAAGCCTCGGTGACGGGCGGGACAGTGGAGCATGGCGTCATCGACCCAGGCTCGTTCAAATGGGTATCGTTGACGATCGACGCTCCTCCGCTCGATCGTTGTCTCCATGTCATGGTTGAAGGTGAGGGGACGTTGGATCTCACAACGGTCACTGGCGGGCTGGATCCAAGGATCGTGTCGGTTGGCGTGGCTGGCTTTTTTCTATGCCGTGCGGAAGATGCAGAGGCCCGTTCACAATTTCTGGAAGCCCTCGCGCTCGGTAATCTCGACGAGCTTGCCTTCAATCGTGAGCGGCTTGTCGAAGCGGGTGCGCCGTGCGAGGCGTGACCCGCAAACTGCCGATGGGCAGTGGAGAGGGTTCAGATCGGCAGCATAGCGACGCTCCACAGGACCAAGCCGCGCCTGATCTCAGCCTCGAATCACTGAATGAGGCCGGATTGAAAAGCCTGACCGATGACGAAGACCGTATGCTTCGTCTGGTTAAAATATGGCGTGAAACCGCTGCCGACGGCGCCGGCGAGATTGACCCGACGACGCCTGCGACGCTCGCTGATATATGGAACTGCTATCGGCTTCTCCTGAATAGGGTCCCTGATCCAATCGGCACACCGCATCATCTCGATGCGATCCGGGATGGCATTTCGATCCATCAACTTGTCGAGCGTTTCGTGCTCGGCCATGAGTTTCTGGCCCTTTATCGCCTACCTGACCCACCAGGGCCACTGCAGATGGCCATCAATGGGATCGAACTGCACCTTCCCGCACCGCGGACCATTGCGGATTTCACCATGCGGGCGACAGGCTATCACAAGCCACATCTGGCTGGCGTCATCTCCAGCATCCTGGAGCCAGCAATGTACGTTTTGGACGTTGGTGCCGGCGCAGGCCAGTTTGCCGTTCGTGCTGCACAGAAGGTTGGCCCTTCCGGACGCGTCGTGGCCCTTGAGCCACATCCCGGCTCTTTGCGTTCGCTTCTCGCGAACATTTTGATGCACGCTCCCAACAACGTCGATGCGGTACCGTTTGGCGCGGCCGACGGAGATGGGTTCATCACGCTCATCGACGAGGATGGCGTCGCAACGGCTCGTGATGTTGCGCAAAGCGATCTGACATCCAGCGATGACGCCACGGTTGTATATGCGCGCACGATCGATTCGCTCATTCCCATCGACAAGCGTGTTGATGTTTTCAAGATCGACTTGGACGGGTTCGACAACCGCGCTCTTCAAGGTGCGTCGAAGACGCTGTCCCGGTGGCGACCACATCTTCTGGCCGTCTATGCACCGAAACTGCTCACGAAATATTCGAGCATTGCCGCACCCGACTATCTGCGGGGACTACGCCAGCTCGGATATTCAAACTTCGTTGCGATCCCTGACCATCAACCGCCGATAGGGTGCGGCCAGGACATCGCTATGCTCGCAAGCCTGCCGGACAAGCTTCAGGTCGAGAAGGTCGATTTCTATGCTTGGACCGAATGAAGCATTTTTGGATGGTGCTGGCCATCCGTCGCACCGTGCCGCTCAAGCTCCTCTACTGGCTGGAACTCGATGCAGCACAATATCCCTGCCGGAGAGAAAGACATGAAGGATACCGACTCAGATTGGGCAGAAATTGCGGCAACTGAGCCCTATTTCGGCGTGCTCACCGATCCGGCCTATTTGCGCGGCAACATCAATGACGAAGCCTTGGAACGCTTCTGGGAAAGTGGCCGCCGAGATATTGAATGGCAGCTCGAAATCCTCGAATCGCAATATGGCGCCTTCAAACCCAGGAGCGCGATCGATTTCGGCTGCGGAGTTGGCCGCCTCACCCGCATGATGGCGACGGTCGCGGAGAAGGTCTACGGCATCGATGTTGCGCCGGGAATGCTGGAGATCGCACGGAAGAACGCTCCCCAGAATACCATCTACACGGACCAGGTGCCGGACGTCGAAGTCGACTGGATCAACTCACTAATCGTGTTTCAGCACATTCATCCAAGCCGGGGCACGAAGATCATCGCGGATCTCGTCGCAAAGCTATGCAGCGGTGGCGCCATCACCTTGCACGTCACGATTGGCCGCGAAATGGGCATCTGCCGGCCGCAGGACGATGGCGCTGAGGTAATCCGATGGGATGGGGAGCACTACCGCCCCCTCATATTCAACGCGCCGGCCGGCGGCATGACGATGTACGACTACGATCTCGGTCAGCTCATGGTCATTCTGAACAAGGCTGGTATCCACCGTTTGACGGTTCAGCACACCAATCATGGTGGCCATTACGGCGTCATCCTGATCGGCAAAAAAGCATGAACGCCATGGGTGAAGCAGCGCCAGCGGTTCGGGTCCCAATGCAAAACCGAGAGGGACCATTGTGGGTCGGCTTTCCAGATAGCGACCCGTTGGGCCGCCCATCGCTCGCCCTCTTCTCGAATCTGGATGGATTGCTGGGCGACCGCCTCCTGATTGCGGAGGAATGGCTCTCCTCTGAACTGCCAACGGTGCGTGCCCGCCTTATCGAGCGAGTCCGCAATCGGCACCGCATAATCTGCTTCGGTATCGGTGCAGGTGCGAGGGCAGCGCTGCTTTTCGGCAGCGTGTTGCGCGCTGAACGTGTGATAACATGGGCGCCCTCGGCGGCACCTGGTGCTGGAAAACTGGATGCCGAAGCGGTTGCATTAACATACGACACCACCGCTTCCCCACCGCCCTCTCCCCACTTACCCTCACCCTCCGCGCCTGCTGTCCACATCACGAGCTGTTCCGACACGGTGGATACCGACATCGCAGTTGCACGGAGCTTGCGGCCCGCAGTCGGGATCAGGCTGGAGAGGATTGAGGAAGTCCCATACTCTGCACTGGAGCAAGCACTGGCGCAGACCAATTATCTCTCAAGGATGATCACGGCGATTGACCATGGTCGTTCGCTTCCCAAGCCTCATCATCTGCAGCGGTCATGGCAGTCAGCATTCGCACATCAAATTGTTCTCGAGCCGGGGCTCTCACCTTCCAATGATGGCGGTTTTGCGTTGCATGGGACGCTTCGCAATAGCTCGCCGAAAGCATTCTCAATCGGACAGTTCGAGCGAGACTTGATTCGGATCGGCGCAAGGATCATCTCGCCCGGTGACGATCCCACACAGCCGGGCAGTGCTCGCTTCTATTTCGGTAGCGGTGCCCTTGAGGCTGGCGCGACCCTGCCCTTCCGGTTGGAACTGCCCCGAGAAGCGATTGCCCGCGGTTTTGAAGCCCGCGTGGCGCTCGTTTGCGAAGGTCGCTTCTGGTTCGATGACCAGCAGTTTCCGAACGCTATCCTGGGCGTTCCGGCGGACGCGCTTAAACATCAGGGTGCATAATGAGTTCACAACCGCATCTCTTTGAGATCGAGCAAGCCAGCGAAGCGTGGCACCTGCTTAATGTCCCCGCATCGAGTCAGCAGATCAAGGAAGCACGCTTTCGACTTCCGACCTGGTACAGGGACGATCTGGATCCGCTCGATACACCATATAGGGATCAGCAGCTTGCCCTTTGGCGAGCGATCACTGGGCGGTCGGAATATCAACCCGACCGCGATGAAGAGACCCCAGAGATCGCGTCGCTCGATCCGTTACGGCGTCCGGGTCTCTATTCGGCAAATGATGCCGCAGTTGCCGGTGACCATCTCATGGCAATGGGGCATATTCTCAAGATTAGCGGCCTCACGGCACGTCAGCGCCCTCGTATTCTGGAATATGGTGCTGGCTTTGGGCAGATTGCACTCACGTTCGCTCGAATCGGCTTTTGCGTCGAGACTGTCGATATCAGCGCAAACTACTGCAATGCAGTGGCGGCCTCATCAGAACATTATAAGGTCGATCTCACTCCGCATATTGGGGCATTCGGCTACAATCCCGCTGGTCAACCGCATGCCTATGATCTCGTTTTCTTCTACGAGAGTTTCCACCATTGTCTCGATTTCCAATTGTTGGTTCATCGTCTTGTGGAACTTCTAAAGCCTGGCGGTAAGGTTCTGCTCGCCGGCGAACCAATCGTCACCAACGCGCCTGATATCATGCCGTATCCGTGGGGTATCCGCCTCGATGGGGAAAATGTCGCGGTGACCCATGCCCGTGGCTGGATGGAACTCGGCTTCCAGGAGGACTTTCTGGTGCGCTTGTTTGAAGCTGCTGGTTTTCGCTTCAGGAAACACCCGTGCGCCAATTCGCACTATGCGACCGTCTATGAGTTCTCGCTATCCGACTGAGAACCTGACAGCCGAGCTTTTCGTTATCAGCGTTTGGCGCGTGGCCTCGGCGTTTCAACGACCCGTCCCAATGGCCAATGGCCTTGGGCGGACACTCACCCCAAATGACTACTGGTTCGGCGCTGGCGACGCTGTGACCGGCAAATAGGGTGTATCATCCTCAACTGAGGGATCGTGAAGTGGCGTCCCTTCGGGAATGCGAGTCATGACAATCTCACGAAGCATTTGAAAGTCTCGATCATCACCGAAATGGATGCCAATCAGATCGGTATGTGGCACGTATCGAAACAGCTCAAAGGCTTCCTCGTCTACAACCTTCTGAAGGTTAGATTCCCCGGGTCCGAGAACATCCAGAATCAGCAGGCTGTGATCCCCATATTGCTCCAGTGCCTTCTGTATAGATCGATAAACCGATATATCGGCGGGCCAGACAGTAACAAGTACGAACAACTTTTTGACATTTCGCGGCATACTACGGAATTGTTCGACAACGTCCCGAAGATATTTTCTATCACTGGCATCACCGACGACGTCATGGTGATTGAACACCGCACTTGGCACACCCATACGTCTATAAAATGGGTGATCTGATAGACCGAAGTTCGGATTTGGCCGGCGCTCTATGGGTACCGTCACTTGCTGGCTCGGATCCATCAAAAGATTGAAATTATCGCTCAAGACATGAGTCACCATTGCCGGGCAAGAGAACAACCAGTCAAACGGCGATTTCACTCTCTGGAACGGCAACGACTTGAACAGGTGAGCCGTAAAGCAGTGCGTGCCCAGACTAGCTATCATGTGTCACATATCCTCTTTCGTATCCGAGGCGTTGCGCCTCCACTGGCAGCGACGAACATGGTCAGACACTTGGGATTTATGATCCCTTCATCAAACGCAATGCTTCGGACCTATATTGGAACAGCCTCTCGCACCGGCACGGGCGGCAACAAGGCTGCGTAGTGGTTTGGTGCGAGTTCCGCGCAATCCGGGTAATGAATAGGCAACCTGCTCCGGAATTCCGTTGGCCCCGCCGCATCCGGGGGCGGCAGGCTGCTGGGGTTGGATTCCGGAGCATGATTGTCAATACGCCCTTCGGCCGGCATCAACGCGAAGCGATGTTGGGATTCAGACGCGTGCGTGAAAAACCATCCGATTGGGATAATAGTGGCGGTTGACAACCTCGACTTCGGAAAAGCCCACTTCCCTGCACATAGCGATCACCGCTGCTTCGTTCGGCCCGAAGTAGTTGGACGCATCGTTGTTGAGGGTGGCGCCGGGGTAGAAGATCATCGCTGGACGTTCGATCTCAAGCCCGTCGACCCAGGTTTCGATGACGGTCACCTCGCGGCACAATGACCGCATTTTTGCAAGATAACCGAGGGGATCACGCGCATGATATAGTACCCCAAGAAACAACACATAATCGAACGTGCCATGGATGGCTGGATCCAGTTGCTCCACGCTGACATTCAGACGCTCGACTTGCGAATTAAGCGCCGCATGAGCCATGCGGAAACCGCCGCCATCCTGGATTCCGTCTCCATCCCAGCAATAGGAATCGCTGGCAACAACGCGACTGGCGCGACGTCTCTCGCATTCGAAGGAAAAGAAGCCGTCCCACGCGCCAACATCGAGCACGGTTTTCCCCGACAGGTCACTTGGCAGGGCGATCGCAGATAGCTTGTGGGGCGTATCATCGGATCCCGGTGTGCTCACGCCGTTTCCCAGATCGATGCGATGAAACCAGGGCCGCGACTGAACCATTTGTTCGAGTCCATTGTCCGTCAAAGTCTGTTCCACGTCGTTGTCCTTCTTGATTGGAAGTTTCACGGGCACCGATCCCGTGGATTGCTGCACGTCATGACCAATGATCTTCCGCGCGTAGTAGAGGTAGGAGAGACCATGAATGCCAATGCTGGCATCTGGTATCACCTCGAGCAGCCGCATTCCCTCGTCGTCCAGCAGGTTCAGAACTGCATGTTGCGGTACGGCGTGCAGTTCGCCGCTGAGAGCTTGGCCCTTCCCTGCAAGATACTCGGCCGCGCTGAAGCTGTACTCATGCAGGAAACTCGGAACCTGAAAGACCGCCATGCCCCCAGACTTGAGGCGATTGATACCGTTCCGCAGGATATCGATCGCGATCGGCGGCGGTGCATATTGGAGCCCACCGACCGAGTAGAACAGATCGGCCGTGTCCGTATGATCGCGAAAGTCCGCAACCGGGTGGAAACTGGGTGAGGAAAGGCCCTCGGCAAGCTGAGTTTGACCTGCACCTGCCAGGTCGTTCGCGAGCATTTCGAAGCCGATCAATCTCGCCCCGATATCCGACGCCCCGTACAACAACCGAAAGCTTTCCGGGCCCATTGTCATGATGACGGAACCTGGCGCGGTTTCCCAGCCAAAGCGGAAGAGAGCCGTAGCCAGCTGCTGCAATTCAGACCGCCCCGCCTCCAAGATGTGAGCGCGGTTCCACCGTCCGCTTCTGTCCGAAAATCTGGCCGTGTTGCGCCGGAACTCGTCCCTGTAAGATCCAAGCCCGCGTAAACGCCACGCTTCAAACGTGATCTGGTAAAGTCGGTCGAGTTGTTCGGGAGAGACGTCAAGGTTGACGATATCGGCCTCTTGATAACGTCGGGCCGTTTGCATCGCATCCGCCAAGCGGCGGTTCTGGGCTTCCTGGCATTGCCAGATCGTTTCGATCAGGTCCCAAAGGTCGGGCGAATTGGAGATATGGAAACCCGCAATAGCCGTGCCTTCGAGTTCGCGCCCAAGGAACATTCTATAACCCCTTGCGACGTCAAGGAGTGTCGGCCGCCGCTGGTTCTGAAGCGGCGTTTGGACAGCTTCGGCCGTTCCATGCTCCTGGCTCATTGGGTCACGACCTTTGCGGTATAGAAAGGCGAGAAAAACAAGTTGAGAATCTGCATTGCCTTTGTGGGGATGTTGGCTGCAGCATTGCCGACATAGACGACATCGCGCGGGCGCATCTCGAAGCGCTGGGCCAGAAAATAGGCCATGGGATCGCGCATGTTTACCCGGTAGGCGACTGGCACGGCTCCTTCGGCGGGAGAGCCGTCGAGATTGGCGGGTTCATAGCGAAACACGAACACGGCGCGCGGGTCGGCCTGATTGTCATTGGGGCCCGCACCACGGCCTAAGGCCTCGGCAAGCGAGACACGAAGATTCTGGAACGGCACTTCGGCCGGCTTTCCTGCCGCGCCTAGCAGCGTGTAGGTGCGAGGACGAAATGTGATGGACAACCGGTCCTGCGGAAGAAGTTCGAGGTCGTCGGCCGACCCAGGTTCAATCGCGCTCAGCGGCCCTTCCGCGCTACGGTCGCCACGGCTGACGTTAACCAGGGAGTCCGCTGTGGGATTGGCAAGACCTCCGGCGATCGCGATCGCGTCCAGAACGCGTTCGCGGGCAAGTGTGAGAGGAAGACGTCCGGGCTTCTTCACATCGCCTTGGACCACAACCGTGTTGTTCACATTCTCTCTGATGGCGACCATCACCTGGGGGTTTTCCGAGTTTGCGCGATAGCGCCCGGTAAGAACCATACCGAGTTCGTCCGGGGTCGATCCCATCGCCTGGATTCGACCGACCCATGGAAGCGTGATCATCCCGTCGCGACCGACGATTACGGGTGGCAGGGTTTCCCCTGAACCGGTTGCCGGGGCCGCAGGGTCGAGCGTGGCACTCCGGGCACCGAACAATGCGGCGCCGACCTCAAAAATCGATATCTGAAGGATATCACCGGGACCGATCCTGTCGACGTCGCCGGATTGAGCTAGGACCGCCAATCGCCCTCTCCCGCTCGACGGCGACGCTTCCAACTCGGTGACGACGGCCTCATCGAGTTCGACAATTTCGAATTGTCCAAGGTCGCGCTGTGCCCTCGTAATCTCGTGGGCCGTTGGTCCGCTTGAGGAAAGCGAAGCGCAGCCTGCCAGCAACACAGGAAGGAGAATGATCGCCAGTTGGCCTGTCATACGCTTGACGGGTAAATTCACTGACTGGCTCCCGTTGAGACTGAAGAACGATTCTTTGTGGGCATCTGCATCAGTTCGGCATGGAACCGCGCGAGGGCCTTCTGATATGGTTCGAGAGCGAAGGCTGCGGCTCGACGCCGGCCCTTCGATATGAGCTCTGCGCGCAAATCGGGATCGACGTCGATGCGGGTCATGGCCTCGCCAATGGCGGTTGGATCATAGGGATCGACGAGCAGCCCGGCGTCACCAAGAATTTCAGGAAGTGCTCCGGCGTCGCCGGCGATCACGGGGACGCCCGCTTGCATCGCCTCGACAGGCGGAAGGCCGAAGCCCTCATAGATCGACGGAAATACGAGACCTCGAGCGCCTCTCAACAGGATGCCAAGATGCTCTCGAGTTAGATAGTCGACCCGGCGTACACGCTCAGAGCGTGTAAGGGTTGTGCCGTTTCCGCGCCCAAGCAGGCGCAGCTCACCTTCCGCTAGCCATGCCGTCGGCCCGGCAATCACCAATGGCGTGTCGATCGAGGCACCAAAATAGCCTTCGATAAGCCGTCCAACATTTTTCTTCGGCTCAGTAGCTCCATAGAAAAGAAAATAGCCCTGCGGTTCGAGATCAAACAGCGCGCGCAATCGCCGCCTATCGGCTTCCTCTACAGCGGCAAGGCCCGGAAGACCTGTTACGGCTTGGTGGATTGTCGTGACCTTTTCGGCCGGCACTTCCAGATAGGTCAATATATCCGACCGAGAGCTTTCCGACACAGTGAGAACGTGATCGCCGGAGGAAATACAAGCTCGCAGAAGACGTTCGTGGTAGCTCTTGTCCTCAAGGCTCAGATACGGAAGTCGCAGCGGTACGAGATCATGGATCGTGTAGACGTTACGGGCGCCGAGGAGCCGAACGGGAACTGGATAAGTCCAATGCATGATCGCCGGCGGCTCAGCCATACGAACCGGCATCAGCCGTCCATAACGCTGCAGATAGCGGCGACCGACATAGAACAAGCGGCTGAACGTGAACAACCGGTCACAATCCGGCACTCGTGTGGCGACACCGCGCCGCACCACGCGACCAGAAAGCGGTATCTCGATAAGATCACGTGGCGCCGGGTTCAGAAAGTTGCGACGCAAGCGCCCCCAGGGCGTGACTCGTTCGGGTGCCTCGCCCCCCGAATGACCTTCGGCGAGTGCGGCGTAGAAAAGGGTTTCCCGCTGGTTCGGCGTGCTATTGGGATTGACGGTCAAGCCATAAACCAGATCGATACGCCGTCCGAGCCCGCGCATCGCTTCGGCAAGCGTCCGCGCATATGTCGCGACGCCAGTGCCATGCGGAAGCGCCAGATTGAAGCCGTCTATTCCGACGCGAAGGTTTGGCGGAACGGTCATTGCACCAATGTGCTTTCGTCGCTTTGTGTGAGCGCTCGCGCATAAAGGGCACGCAATCTTCGGGCATAGCGCTCCGGCGTGAAGTTGCGTGCTCGCGCAAAGCCTTCCGTCCGGAGGCGCGCGCATAGTGCATCATCCTGCTCGAGCCTGGCGACAGCCGTTGCAATTGCAGGCACTCGGTCGGGTTCTACGAGCAGGGCGGCACCGCCAGCGACTTCGGCCGTTGCACCGCGTGCGCTGGTCAAAACCGGACAACCCAGTGTCATCGCTTCTGCGATCGGGAGGCCGAACCCTTCTGCGAGTGTGGGGAATAGCAATGCTCTGGCCCGGCGGATCAGACCAAGCAAATCAGGGCGTGGCAGATAATCGAGCCGGCGAACCCTGGGATACGTCCCTAGCATCTCCTCAAGCGCCTCCTCGCCGGGAACGCGAGGCCCGACCACGACCAGAGGCAATGTTCCGTTGCTAAGCGCATGAGCCTCGGCAAGGGCTATCAAATTCTTCCGGCTCTCGACCCTTCCACAAAAAAGAAAATAGCGCCCACTTCGGATACCTGGGGGCAAAGGTGGATCGGCTTGGAGCGGGGTATCGACCGCTTGCCAGGTACTGACGACACGATCCGAAGAGACACCGAGATGGTCGATTATCTCCGCCCGCATCGCTTCCGTCACCGTGACAAGCAGATCCGCCTGCTCAAGGATCGCCTTAAGGATACGTGCGTGTCGGTCCTGTGGGATAGGCGTCAAATCAGGGTGGGTGAGCGGGATAAGATCGTGGATTGTGTAAAGGTTTCGCGCCCCCATGACGTGAAGTGGCACCGGATAGGTCCAGTGCATCACGACCGGGGGCTCCTTGAAGGCCACCGGCAGCGTGCGACCATGCAGATTGAAGAAGACCTGCGCTTCCCGAAAGAGGTCTGGGACCGCGGGTATATTGGGTGCGTTGACGGGCGCTTGTGCAAGTCGTGGCGCTCGCCGTGTTGCCGCGAGCCAGCGAAGTGCGCGCGAGCGTGGCCGATCGCTGTCGCCATCACCCAGAATCAAGGGTTCTGCGCCCGCTTCGCTCAAGCACTGGCTAAGAGTCCGCGCATAATTGCTGACACCTGTTCCCTGGCCATCCTTGAGCATTCTGCCCTCGATACAGACCTGGACCGGCGCGCCCCCGTTGAGTGTCTCGACGCGATGAACATAGGTCGGGTCATATAGACGAGAGAGTCGTTCGATATTGCTGAGATCTTGTGTCAATTCACCTCTCCGGTGAATTTATACTTACCATACAATCCAAATCGGTAATTTTTTTGTTGTAGCATCAACCCGGATCGGGCAAGAGAGCCCAGTTTATTCTGCAAGGGGCCGGTGCAATGATCCGCTTCTCGAACGTCGGCATGACCTATCACGCACGGAAATTGCGAAAAACGGTCCTGCGCGACGCCAATTTTTCGATCCGACGCGGCGAATCGATCGGCATTTGCGGAGCCAATGGCGCCGGCAAGTCGACGCTCCTGAGATTGATTGCGGGCGTCGAATATCCGACCGCAGGCAAGATTCGCAGGCAGATGAGCGTTTCCTGGCCGATCGGATACACCAGCGCCTTCCAGTCGAGCCTTACCGGTGCTGACAATGCGCGGTTCATCGCGCGCATCTATCGCCGTCCTACAGCCCCCCTGCTCGCTGATGTGGAGGAATTCGCGCAGCTCGGCGCCTATCTGCATCAGCCAGTAAAGAGCTACTCCAGCGGCATGCAGGCTCGACTTGCCTTTGCAATCAGCCTTGCCATCCGCTTCGACTGCTACCTCGTCGACGAGGTAACCGCTGCCGGAGATGAACGTTTCCGCCAGCGATCGCAGGAGGCATTGGCGAGCCGCGGACGCGAGGGGACGCTTATCATGGCCTCCCACGCGCCCGAAACGCTGCGCGAATATTGCCAGCGCGGTGCTGTCCTCGCTGACAGCAAGCTGTCCTTCTACGAGACTATTGACGAAGCACTGGCGGTCCACGCCTGGAATCAGCGAAGAACGCGCTGACGCGGCACGTCTTTGCCAAGAAAGTTCCATATGTCGCGTTACATCTCGCACGACGCCCCCTGCTCGCCTGTCCAGATCCGGCGGCGACAGACGCACGCCTAACTGGGATCTGTTGAAGCAGGTTCTTGTCAGCTTTCCATTTGCGGGTTCCCGCAATCCGATAATAATTCGGCGGGAAAACTGACCTGCCTTTCTCTATGAGGCGGTGCTTCAAAGCCTCGGAGAGCCGTTCGGCAGCGCGCGAGACGGCGAAATCCGACTACATTGGAGATGGCCCGGCCACTTGGCCGGTCGCGATCGCTCCAAGTCATCCATGCGACACACCAGCCCACTAGAGATTTTCCGCTAGGGATTCTCCTAGGGGGATTTTGCATCGTAAACCGGTGGAGGTGCGGGATGTAAGCAGCGCGCTCGAGCTTCGAGATGCCACAGCGACACGGTCGGGTTTCCGGTGTACCCCCGCGAGACAGTTGTGAGACGCCGTCTTCTTGCAATCACTCGTGGTTTTGCCTACCGACCTTGCTGCTCGTGGAGACGCGAGCGGAGGCGTGGAAACCTCCTCATGACTCAGAGCCGGCCAGCTTTGGCTACCGGGCAGCGGACGCGTATGTCCAAGGCCCCGGCCTAAAGGCGTTCGCGCCTGAACTGAGTCTCAGGTTTCCAATGCCCGGTTTCGCGGGGCTATAGCACTTCCAATTTCGGAACGTGCTTCCGGCTGCCCAATCGAGACGGACGAACGTGTTTACTTGAAGTCATGCAGGATTGATCATGGAGAAGTCGCCTGAATCTGGGCCCCCGGCCGAAGACAATGAGGAAAACGACGAATTCCTCTGTGCGGTTGCCGCTGAGTCCGTAAACGACGCGATCCTGCTCCTGCGGGAGGTGCGCGCGGGAACGTCGATCGCAATGCCCCATCTCGAACGCGCGCTGACCTTGCTGGTCAATGATGGGCATATCTGCGTTGATCGCGCGGAAGCGACAGGAGCGCCGGGAACAAAAGACACCATCGTCGGGGCCGGTCTTTCGCCGATGGCGATCGATCTGATCGTGGAGCGCCGCCTGCGCGAACTCGACACGGATATAAAGAATCTCGATCGGAAAAAGCAGCGCCTTCAGCGCGACCCGCAATCGGAGATGTCCGCCCAAACCCGCCAGCAGGCCATCGCCTTGATGATCGAGGCTCTCGGCCTGCTCGACAGTGTCCATGATGACGAGGCGACCGCCCATCTGCAACTGGCCATTGACCGGACGCTCGGCCAACAACCGGATATTACGGCGAGAGGGCGTTCCGGCGAGCATGGCAGGCAAAAGCCCCATTGAACCTTCCAGCTAGTTCAGTTTGATCATTTCCTCGATACGAAGCGCTCCGGCTCTGAGTTTTCTGCGCCACCTCCCCGGCGTAATGCCAATCAGGCGCCGGAATGCGTAAGCGAAGCCTGAGCCCCACCTTGCGGGCGTGAGGCGCATGGCCGAGTTTCACCGCCTTTGATCAGGCGGAGGTCGTTAGTGCTATGACGATGTCATGTGACGATGCTGGCACTAGCGAGGTTCAGCGGTTCGAGGTCTTCACCGGCGCGGGGAAGCGTCGGGACTGGCCACCCGAGGTCAAGGTCTCGATCGTCGCGGAGAGCTATTCCGGCCAAGAGTCCGTCAGCGCCGTTGCTCGGCGGCACGGCATGATCCCCTCGCAGCTTTTCACCTGGCGCCGCGAACTGCGCAAGCAGATGGAAGCCCAAGGTTTCGCGCTTCCTGTTGCCCCGGCGCCCGCATCTCTCTTCGTTCCCGCTGTGATAGAACCGTCGCCGCCAAGCGAGGTGCCTGCCGTTGCCAAGCGTCCGCGGCGTCAGCGCCGATCGCCTTCGAGCGCGGTGGAGCTGGAGATAGATGGTGTAGCGGTGAGGATTGCCCGCGGTACCGATAAAGGGCTGATCGCCGCAGTGATCGAAGCGCTCAAGGCTACGCGATGATCGGACCTGGTGTTGGCGCGCGCGTCATGATCGCAACGCGGCCAGTGGATTTTCGCAAAGGGCCGGATGCTCTGGCTGCACTCGTCGGAGCCGAGTACGGCGGCGATCCCTTTTCCGGGGTCATCTACGTCTTCCGGGCGAAGCGAAGCGACCGGATCAAGCTGATCTGGTGGGACGGCACTGGTCTGTGCCTGATGGCGAAGAAGCTCGAGCAGGGCGGCTTTCGTTGGCCTGGGATACAGGACGGCGTGATGCGTGTGACGGCGGCCCAACTCGGCGCTTTGCTGGAAGGTTTGGACTGGCGCCGCGTACATGGTGGGCGCCGGCCACAGGCGCCGCAGATTGCCGGTTGACGGGGCTCTCGCGTACTGATTCACTGCCTTCATGCTCACCGAAGCGGACCTACCCGAGGACGTTGCCACGCTACGTGCGTTGGTCCTCGAGCAGTCCCGGATGCTTGCCGAGGTGCAGGTCGCCAAGGAGGCCCAGGTCGCTGAGCTGACCCTTGCCAAAGGTGAGGCCGATGCCGAGATCGAGCGGCTACAGGCGATTATCGACGCCTTCATGCGCCACCGGTTCGGCCCCCGTTCCGAGCAGCTCGATCCTGACCAGCTCCAGCTTGGCCTGGAGGATGTCGAGACGGCGCTAGGTCAAGCACGCGCGATCCGCGATGCGGTCTCGCAGCTCGCTCAAAGCCATGAGTCGCGCAAGACCAACCGCGGCTCGCTTCCCGTCCACCTCGAGCGGATCGAGCAGGTGGTCGATGTAGAGGACAAGGCCTGCCCCTGCTGTGGCGGCGCGCTGCATGTGATCGGCGAGGACGTCTCCGAACGCCTCGACGTCGTGCCAACCACATTCCGCGTCCTTGTGACGCGTCGTCCACGCTACGGCTGCCGTTCTTGCGAAGGGGCGGTCGTCCAGGCGCCGGCACCGGCCAGGATAGTCGAGGGCGGCATTCCGACTGAGGCGCTGATAGCTCAGGTTCTGGTATCGAAGTACGCCGACCATGTTCCTCTGTACCGGCAGGCGCAGATCTACGCCCGCCAAGACATCAAGCTCGACCGTTCCACCTTGGCGGACTGGGTCGGCCGAGCAGCCTGGTACCTGAGACCCCTGCGGGATTGCACGCTCGAAGAACTACGAAGATCGCAGCGCCTCTTTGCCGACGAGACGACGGCGCCGGTGCTAGAACCCGGACGTGGGCGCACCAAGACCGGCCAGATCTGGGCCTATGCCCGCGATGATCGACCATGGGGTGGCAGCGATCCGCCGATGGTCGCCTACGTCTACGCCCCTGACCGCAAGGCCGAACGGCCCGACGCCCATCTCGGAGACTTCGCAGGCATCCTGCAGGTGGATGGCTATGGCGGGTATACGGCGCTTGCCAAGCGCCGCCAGCAGGTCCGCCTCGCTTTCTGTTGGTCGCACGTCCGGCGTAAATTCTTTGAGCTCGCGGCTAAATCGCCGGTTGCGACCGAAGTTCTGCGTCGCATCGCCATGCTCTATGCCGTCGAGGATGAGGTCCGGGGCACGTCGGCCGAGCAGCGCCGCGCCATGCGTGCTGAACATAGCCGTGTGGCGGTGGATGATCTGAAGCTCTATCTGGAAGCGCGGCTCCGGCAGGTGAGCGCCAAGAGCAAACTGGCCGATGCGATCCGCTATGCACTAAGCCGCTGGGACGGGCTCTCTCGCTTCCTCGACGACGGCCGCGTCGATCTCGACACGAACATCGTCGAGCGGTCGATTAGGCCTCTTGCCCTAAATCGCAAGAACGCCCTCTTCGCCGGTTCAGACGAAGGCGGCGACAACTGGGCGGTAATCGCCACGCTCATCGAAAACTGCAAGCTGTCCGGCATCAACCCGCACGAATGGCTGACCCGAACTCTCGTCGCTCTAGCTAAGGGTCACCCGGCTAACCGCCTATCCGAGCTCATGCCCTGGACAGCCGTGCTCTGAGAACATCGCTTACCGGAATGCCTTCGTGTAATGACTTTGATCGGAGAAGCCGCATTCGGTGGCGATCTGTGCCAACGTCAGCTTTTGATCATGCAGAAGGGAGGCAGAGCGGGTGATACGCTGGCGCAGATGCCAGCCATAGGGAGGAATACCGACAGTATTCTTGAATGCCTTCGTAAAATACGCTGTCGACATTCCCAACCCCTGAGCGATTTGCGCAACCTCAAGAACACTGGCCACCTGTTCAAACATCAGTTCCTGCGCCCGTTTCAGCTGCCAGGGAGCTAGCTTCATCCCCTTGTGGCTTCGACGGCTTTGAACCGCATGGCTCGATGCCGGAGCCGCTGGTTGGCAATCAGCATTGTCGGTCAAATCTCTATCGCCTGTCGGCAAAGCGCCATGGACCATCAGCATCTCCTGTGAAAAAGGATGGACGGGAATTCGGCAACTCGATCAGCGCCCGGAGCGCGATATCCCCTCCTTGCCAGCAGCAACCGTCACGGCGATTCCGCGCAACCCGTGCGCCGGCCTCTATTCAATAGACACGTTGAAGGGCCAAACTTGGCAAAGCGAATTTCGGCTTTGCGATCGTCTGAAGGATCCGATGCACATAACGATCCGACGGCGTGAATATTTGCCGCGCGCAGGGTCGGTAAACTGACTGATTGATGACGCCTGGCACTATCCATTCCGCTGTTGCGGGTGCCGCGGCAGCAGCGGACACCCCAGGTCACCGCCCGGATCATTGCCAACCACCTTGCGCTGTCACCTTGCAGGTATGATCTGGAATAGCGCCCATGGCGGGCCATTCGACTGAAGTGGGCCTCAGGTTGCTTACATCTCCGGGATGGTAAGGATCGGCACGCCGATGAGCGGCCCAGTGGCGTTTTCGCGACGCCGGCGGCGCCACTGTGTCGGTGTTGTCCCCATAGCGTTCGAAAAGGACGTGGTGAAATGGCTTTGGCAGGAATAGCCGCACGCGGTCGCAATCTCCGCCATAGAGGTGCGGGTTTCGGCAAGTAGATGGAGGGCATGAGCAAGCCTGGCGTTCATGAACCAACGATAGGGCGCGATGCCGACGGAGTTCCGGAAGCCCTTGGAAAAATGCGTCACGGAAATATCGAGGTTCGCCGCAATGTCGGCGATGCGCAATCCGGTAGCGAGCTGCCGCGCCATGCCCTTCTTGGCAAGTTTGACCTGCCAAGGCGCGAGACGCGCGGCGCTGCTGGGGATCGCCGCCGCGACATTGGAAGCCGAAAGCGCATCGAGGTCGATGCCTATCTCGTCCATCGTCATCTCCTTTAGATGCAATGGGCGGCCGCTCTCCAGTACAGGCCCGCGCGGTCGGTCAAACCCGACTTCTTCGTCAAATCCGGCGGGCGCAGACCTTTGGAGGCTTCATTCCGCACATGCTTCTAATTTAGAGACACTTCAGCGCGGCGAACTGGCAATCTTAGAATCGGATTTTATAATTATCCTGATATTTTAGCAGGTTGCGACGCACTCCCGCCAACCCGCTGGAATCGCCGCTTCTAGGGGAATCGCGCAACGGTTTCGACAATGGTGCACGATGAGGGATGAAAAAATCCGCAATCCTCAGTGATTGTTGAAAAGCGGACATGGCCTCGCCCCCGTGATACTCCCGGCATGCCCAGATGTAACTGAGCGCCGATGCATCGGACACGCCCTGCTTAGAGCAAGGTGTATCAGATGCATGGTTAGCAAAGCTGATCGGGCTTCAAATCTATGATGCCTGAGGGACCAGCGCCTGTTTCCCGAGTTTGACGCTGCAACGACCATAATAGAGATTCTTGAGATCGAAGGTGACCGCGTCGTTGGCGCTCGTCAGAAACATGGTCGCCGAGGACTGGCTTGGATCGACGCCATCGATGATGACCAGCTTCACCGCGATATTGCTGATGGGCTTGGTCATTTCGACACGCTGCGGCCAGAAATCGACGACACGATCAAAGGCGTGAGCCTCTGCATCACGCGCGATTCCGTCAGGATCGGCGACGATCCTGGTCTGAGGATTAACCGGTTCTGGCCGCTCGGTCGCCTCAGGCGGCGGTGTGGTGCGAACCGGCGTTTCGGGCAGGAAAAGGCTGAACTTGTGGCGGCTGGAATAGGTATATTCCGATGGATCCTGCTCTCGCTGTGTGTCGAAATTCGAAATCCGTCCGAGCGTGCAGTCGAGCAAACGCGCCGGGATTATCTTGGCACCTTGGGAGGCGGTTCCCGCCGATGCAGCGCCCTGCGCTTCAACGGGTCGGGCATCAGGTGCCGACTGAAATGCGTATAGGGACAGCCCGAGAGCCGACACCGCCGCGATCGCGCCCAACTTGAAGATCATTTTTCTGCTCCCAGGATCAGTCATGACGGAATGGGCCACCGCAAGCAGCCATAATGGAGATAATTTTATGCCAGGATTCTACAAATTTCATCATTCTGTCGTCGATTACATCACGATTCCATGAAATAGTGGTCGAGACATATCGCAATTCACTCTTTCAATTAGATGACAGATTCAAAATAAACTGCATTTTTTGTAACTATTACTATATAAATTGCCGCAAATGGCAATGTATATTATAAATACATCTACAGAAAATCGAATCACAAAATCTCGAATAGACGCGGACTTCTTTGAGGAGGCGTGTTGCACTAGGGTTGATTGACTATGCAGGATGGATATGCCGTACCCCGCGAAACCATCCGGATCGCCCTTCCCAGTTTCCGAGCGGCTGGTGGTCGGCATCGAGTTTCGAGCGCAATCGCAAAGTCGAGCAGAACCATCGGCGCTTTCGCTGCCGGGGTCGCGCTTGCCAGCACTATTCCAGCCCATGCCCAGCTTCCCGTTCCGCCAGCCATGGAGGACTATCCGCGGGCATTGGAATGCCTGACGCTCGCTGTTGCCTATGAAGCCGGCTATGAGAGCCTGGAAGGGAAGCAGGCCGTCGCGGAGGTTGTGCTCAACCGGCTGAGAAGCGGATCGTTCCAGGGCACCGTCTGCGACGTGGTTTTCGAGGGATCAACCCGGCGCACGGGCTGCCAGTTCAGCTTTACATGCGACGGCTCGCTCAGGCGCAGGCTGCCGGAGCGCGTGATGATTGAAGCCAGAATGGTCGCAGAGGACGCGCTTGCAAACCGCATTCCCGCGCGCGCTCCAGGCGCGACACATTATCATGCGAACTATGTCAGTCCCTATTGGGCGCCGAGCCTCACCCGCATAACTCAGATCGGGGCGCACATCTTCTACCATACACCTGGAAAACCCGCCCCCTACGGTCCGGTCAATTTTGCGGGCACGCCCATTTCGGCGAGCTCCTATCGCAGTTCGTCCACAAACACACAGACATTGAAGGCGGCGCCCGCCAATTTCGCTCCGTGGGGACTCGGTCTGGATGCAATGGCAGCCCAGGAGCCGTAAATCAGCGATCAGGCAGGAAGCAGGACAAGCTCGGTGTGAATAGTTTCGATAATCGGCGCGTTTCAAACCGAGACCAAAATTCCACGAGCGCCGCGATCTCGGCATGTACATCGTTGGCAAGTTCGACTGCCGCAGATGTCGGACTGATTTGCGATTTCCGAACCTGAACCTCGCTAGCTGGCGGGTCCTGATCGCAATGCGCCTACCGCCTTGCGCGCGACTTTCATCGGCAAGGAGAGTCGAGTCGTTCCTTGCCCAAGCGGCGTGAACCCATAACGGTCGTAGAAGGCCCCGGCATTCTTGTCGATCGGGTCGACGACAATCATGCGCGCAGCTGCCTCAATCGAACAGAGACGCGTCAGCGCGTCGATCAGCAACAGTTCGCCCAACCCCTTGCCCTTCATCGTGACGTCACGCGCGAGCCGGCCTATGAGAAAGGCCGGAATCCGATCATAACCCGGCAAGCCTTTCTTCTGTTCAGGCAATAGTTCGTTTTCCAGCACCGCATGTGCCGAGATGGTATAATAGCCTACAACTTTGGCGGAATCCGGCGCTACCGCCACGAAGCAGGCAGCAATGTCACCGCGCTCGTTCTGGCCAGCGAATTTCAACAGATAGTCGGTGAGCGATGGTTGTTCACAGACGAACCCGCTTCGGTCATGCGCCGCAGACAACCGTTCGAACCGGACCTCAATCTCACCCTTCACACATGACCTGTAATTGCGCGATGCCGCGTTGCGGCAGCCTTCAGTGCCTGGTTGGGTTCCGCCTCGGTATCGAGCGCGCGTATCAGCGCCGCGAAATCATCTCGATTGAGTCGTGTCACCTCGGCGTCGTCGATCGCACGCTGCGCGGCATCCTGCACCGCAGCGGTGACGAACGCTGCCAGGGTTTGCCCGCGCAACGCTGCCGCATGGCTTACCCGGCTGTGCAGCGAGGGCGGCACTCGCACCTCAAGTCTTTCCGAACGGCGCTCCTGAACCCCGGCGACCATAACAATACTCCTTCGCCACCCATGTACGGCAATATACCGACAAATTCAAGACCCACACCGGTGTCTTATCGGAACCTGCTGTCAGTGTTGGAGGTTCCCGAGCTGTTGGGAGTCTTGAGTGTTATACCGAGCCCCATGAGCCGCAGTTCATCGGCATAACTCCTGTCATTGCAGCGATATGGCTTCGGCCTTCATTGCTTCCAAAGCATTAGTGATCGTCTGCGACGGCAGAATGAATTTCAGCGACGTTCCGTCCAGCAATGGCATTGCGCCGAAACGCCCATACCAGCGGGCGGCGGCGGTTTCCCTTGCGTCGATCACCAGGGCGAGGCCACCAATCTGCGCTGTAATCGTGACTATCAAAGGAGTGGGCAACAGCAAAACGTCCAAGGCGAAAGACTGGAACCTCATAGCGCCCCAGCTTGCGGGTTAGCGCAGCGGGAACGCAAGCGAATTCCCAAGACGCGGGGCTCCGGTGCAGACGTAGAAACGGGTACGAAAGTCTTGGAACTGGGAGTTTCTGTTGCGGTCGGTATAACCTATTCCGACATTTGCTAAGCCAAACTTAGCCTTATCGAGAATGCGTAAACCAGCGCAGACCGTGTCGAGGGTGTCTCTACGTGCCTTTCGTTCAGTTCGATGCCCTGATCAAATATGGCCGTTCAGGTCGGTCTGTTATCTCCACGACGACCCTGCGCACAGCCCGCGCACCATCTGGCAATCTCGCTTCGACAATGATCGTGAGCGGCCTGCCGATAACATCGGTGGCGTCGGTAAACGCCAGAGCGGTGCGCTGCCCGGCGCGCTCGCGGGCACGATCGATGGCGACGGGGCTCCCCACCTGCCCTCCTGCCTCCATGACGGCGATCGCGCGCGGATCGGCAAATTTTGTATCGAACGCCGCCCTCGCGGTGTAGGCGGTCGCTATCGGGCGGATGAGTTCCACGAGCCGGGTATCGAAACCGCGGATGCTGCCGAGCTCTTCGATCGATGCAAGGAACCCGTTCGCGGGACGAATTCCCGCCCGTTCATAATAGGCGCTCTCCGCGCCGAACGGGCGAACCTCATCGTCGCCGTCGGTCCAGTCGAGCAGCGAATCTCGCGCGATCAGCAGCCTGTCTCCTTCAAGACCGACCTCTTCCAGGAGGCGCGTCGCCATCGCCTCGTCAAGCTGGCCGATAGGCACCTTTCCGCGCTCGTCTTCGATTCTTACCCGAATGCGGGCGTCGTTGAAGGTGAATCGTTGCTCACGACCGTCAATGGGCCAGCGCTGCGTAATATCAGTGGCCATGAGACTGCTGAGCGCGCGCGCCACGCCGGCGTCCGCCGCGGCACCAGCCTGAAGCTGATCATGTTCGGCAGCAACTTCATCGATCCCCATCCGTGTCGCCGTCAGAACAGTCAACGCCATGGCTGCAAAAACAGCGATGCTGGCGACTGCTGCGACCAGCGCATAGCCTTCCTCCCCCTTGTTCACGGGATGGTGCCATGAGTCCGGAAGGGTTCCAGTGTCCGAAGCTTCATGCGCAGTTCCTCGGTGACCGCACGCCCGTCGTCCGGCGTCCGAATGACCTGGGGCTTCAGCAGCACGATAAGCTCCGTCCGGTTCTGGCGGTTGTCATGGCTGCCGAACAGACCACCTATGACAGGAATCCGCGAAAGGATCGGGATGCCGTTTTTGCCCGATGTCTGCGAATCCCGAAAGAGGCCACCGAGTGCGATGACCTGCCCGTCTTGCACCGCGACGGTGGTCGATATCCGCCGAGTGGAGATCGTCGGCGTCGCGATCGCGGCACCAGCACTCGCCACCGCACTGCTGACATTGACGTCGCTCACCTCCTGCGAGACGTCGAGAAGCACCGTGCCGCTCCCGTTGACCCGAGGCGTTACGCGCAGGATGACGCCGGTATCGCGGTACTCGATCGCGTTGACGATGGGCGCGTCTGGATTGGTGACGCTGACAGCATTGCCCGAAGAGACGGGAACCTGATCGCCAACCTGAAGCGCCGCCGTCTGGTTGTTGAGCGTGACAAGCTTGGGCGCTGACACGACCCGAACATTGGTGCGTTGCTCGAGTGCGTTGAGCGCGGCGTTTATGCTGGTTCCGGCAAGATAGTAGCTGAAGCCGGACTGGGTGGGACCGGTGGGCATCTCCGCGCCATCGGTGACGCGGAAGTTGCTGTCGCCGGTCAGCCAGTTCCACTGCACACCGTAGCGCAAGGTGTCGGTCAAGGAGACCTCGGTGATCGCCGCTTCGATCATGACCTGCAGCGGCGCGATGTCGAGCTTGCGCAAGGCATCTTCGATTATCGCATATTCGCGCGGCGTCCCATGCACGACGATTGCATTGTTGATCTCGTCGGCTGTGATTTTCCCGCCGCTGCCGTTCGACGAAGATTGTTGGCGCTCCGCGTCCGATACACCGTCGCGGGATCCGCTCCGATTGCCGGACGAACCCTCGGTGCCAGCGGGGCGAGGCGTCTGCGAGGACGAACTGCCCGAGGAGCGCGCTCGTCCGTCATCGGTTCCACCAAATGGCTCGGAGAGATCGTCGCTATCTCCGCTGCTGTTGCCATAGGCCTGGTTGAGGGTGCGCGCGAGATCGCGAGCACGGCCATTCTGGACATGATAGACGAAGATGCGTTTCTCGGCATTCTCGCCTTCGCGATCCAGGATTTCGACCCAGCGGCGGACGTCTTCCAGATATTGGCCTTGCGCACTGACCGCGAGGATGCCGTTCAACCGCTCCATGGTGATGAGGCGAACAAGCCCGCGTGTCGGCGCGTTCTCGGCATTGATGAGCTTGTCGAGTTCGGGAACGATCAGTCGGGCGTCGGTGCGTTCCGGAATATAGAGTCCGAAGCTCATATTCCGCAGCCAGTTCACATCGAATTGCTTGAGCATGTCACGCGCGCTGCTGCGCTGGCCGGTCGTGCCCGCGATCGTGACCCGATTGCCGGCAGGGTCGATATCCGACACCACGCCTGGAATTGCGCTGTCGAGCACTTTGCGCACTTCTTCCGCGTTGATGAACTGGAGTGTGATGACTTCGGTCCCAAATCCCAGGGCGTCGGGCGCCACCGGCACACGGGCATTTGCCTCCGGTCGAACCGCGAACCCATTACCGATGGGAACAAGCGCGAGTTGCGCGGACCGAAGCGCGGTTTCGAATAGACCGATGATTTCTGAGCGCGCGACCGATCCCGGCGTCACGAGCGAGACCTGTGCATTCACACCGGGATCGACGCTGACCGGAATACCCGTCACTTGCTGGACAGACGATGCCACGGCGCGGACGTCCGCCTGAGGGAGATTGAGGCTGACATTGCCGCCACGAACCGGGCGCGGCGGTGCCCCGGCGCCGGGACGTGGAATCGTCCCTTCCCCTTCAACGAGGGTCGAACGCACTTGTGGCTCCGCCCGCTCCGCTTCCGCGACGATTGCGGGCGGCTGAGGCATCTGGATCGGCAGTGCCTGTTGCTGGGCTGCACATCCGGTCAGAGTGAGGGCTATCAGGGCAATACCTGACAGCAAATTCGGCTTGATCTTCATCTTGGACTCCCCGTCGTCGCCCCGTTTGCAGGAAGGGGGGCCCCTGCACCGAATGGGACAATGATCTTCTCTTCGCCTCGCGTGAGGAGAATCTCGTTCGTACGAACCGCCATCAGCCTCCAGTCACCGATGCGTCCTCCGAGGGGCACGCTGACAGCGCGTCCGTCAGCCCCTTGCACGACGGCATAAATGGCGCGGCCGACGCGGACAGATCCAACGATCTTGCGATCGCCAACCTGCCCTGCCCCGCTTGCGGCGGGACCGCCCGCGGGAGCGAACATCGATCGGGCAAGAATGATCGCGCCGCCCTCTGCGCGTTCAGGCTCGCCAGCGGGTAAGGCTGATTGCGCCCCACGGCCGACTGGACCGGGGGGCGGCAGCTCTACGTCACCGCCACCCGCCAACTGGATAGCAACAGCGCCCGCCAGCAGCGCGCAGAGCACCAGAGGCAGGCTCGCCGTCTTATCGAGCGGCGGCAGCGCGGAAGGGAATCGCAGCTTCAATTTGAACATCCATGATGGAGGATTGGCCGGTGACGAGGGCGTCGTTCGCCTCGACCGAAAGAGTTTCGACAACGAGCCACGGTGGCGTGTTCT
This sequence comes from Alphaproteobacteria bacterium, assembly GCA_006226465.1. GTDB lineage: Bacteria > Pseudomonadota > Alphaproteobacteria > Sphingomonadales > Sphingomonadaceae > Erythrobacter. Next base: position 71,541 of record SBHJ01000262.1, read on the forward strand.
GCAGCTGGTCGAGGGTCGCGACGAGCTGGGGCAGCGTCATCCGCGCACTGATGCTTGCCCGGGCCCATCCCGCGTCGCCCTCGGCATCGCCAAGTGCGCGAACTTCGCCGCCGCTTCGCTCGACGACGCGCTGCAGGCGCTGCTTCAAGGCTTCCCGCCCCTGCTCGATATTGGGCGCGGCAATCACATAGGTATCGATCCGCCGCCGAGCCTCCTCGGCCTGGCGCCGCAACCGCGGAACGGCCGCGATCGTGCGCTGATTGTGCAGGTAGAGAAGGTTCAACTCGTTGCGCTTCTCGGCCCGGGCGGAAAAGCCGGCAGCGATGGGCGCCACGATCAGAAACCAGACAAGCGCGATGAGCCCCACCAGAATGAGCAACGCGACGAGACGGCGCTCGCGAGGAGAGACCGGGCGCATCATCGGCGATTGATCCTTGCGCCGATGTCGAACGGCTCGCCTGCCGGAACCTCGGCCTGGATTTCGTCGTTGAGGGCGCGAACATCCGTAAAGGCGCCGGACCGGCGCAAACCGCTCGCGACATCCGTGCGGGGCGGCTTGTAGCCGGTGATCTTCACCGTGGCGCCGTCCCAGACGAAGCGTTGAAGCCAGGCTCCTTCCGGCAGAGCCTCGCTGGTCGCCGCGAGCCCGCCGAGCACATCATGGTGCCGGCGCTTCCCGAGGGATCGCGCAACCAACGTTCGGTCCTGTTCGGTTCTTTTGATGATGGTCTGTGCGACGGTGACGGCCGGCTGCTGTTCCTGCACGATCTGCTCGAGCCGCTCCACTGCCTGCACGTCCTTCCAGATGAACAAGGCGATGTTGAGCAAGACAAAACAGCCGACCGCCGCCCAGACTATCGGCGTGGCACTGCGGGGCCGTGCAATCAGGTTCGCGTCACGCATGGCGGGTGCAAAATCGATCGGCGCCACAGTGCCGTTGTCCTCAAGCTGGACGCGCATGGCGACCGCCTTTGTTTCGGCGACGGCATCCGCGATCGCGCGGGCCGTATCGGCCGGAAGCCCGGCAACCTCGACACGCACTCGCGCGGGATCCGCGGCCGGGCCAAGCCTCCGTGCGGCGACCATGATGGTACCGTTCGGGAAAGGCAGCAGGCTCTCGCCCTCAAATGCTACCATTCGCTGTAAATCCCGGTCGCTCAAGGCAGGACGCTCGATCGTCCGAGTGAGGCATCGGTCGGGTTGCACGACGACGGCGATCCGTTCGCCCGGCTGAGGCTCTCTCTCCCGATTGACCTTCTTTCCGTTCGGAAACGGTGTCAGACCTCCCTCCGCAAAAGCGAACCGGGCCAGACTGTCGACACGGCGTTGACGCAAGCGCGTGGGCAGCAACTGTTCCAGTTCGCTGACCCACCAGCGCAGCCCCTGCGAGAGCCAGCTGCCGATCGTCGTCATATCGGCGTCAAGAATGCGCTTCGCGCTCATCGCTCTTCTCCGCATTTTCCGGTAAGGGCATCGATCCGGCAGGGGCCGTAGCTGGTTGATCGAGGCCGTATGACGAGGTCCGGCCAGACCCGTTGGTCCCTTTCTCCGAAAACAAGCCGGACGCGGATAAGCTCGGGGGTCGTCGAACGGTCCCACCATCTGTCCTGCCAGACCCGCTGCGCGCCAGGCTCGGGCGGGCCAAAATAGCTGATCGAAAGATCACGCACGCCCGAGAGCAGCCTGTTGGGAGTCCAGCCAACGAGCTCCGTTCCACTGCGATCAATTCCCATTTTTCGGCTGTGGGCCGTATAAAGAACGAGATCGCCATTTGCGGTGCGCGTCAGGCGATAGCGTTGCAGCGCATCCGCGCCTTCGCGGTCGAAAGATGGGCCCACAAAGGTCAGCACACCGGCGGTTCCGCGCATTTCCACGATCGGAATCGCGGAATCTGTGCGGGTGATCGGGCGCAATCGTTCCATCGAGGTTCGCAGCACATTTTGCACCGCGACGATTTCCTCGAAGTTGTTGTTCACCGCCCGGCTGCGCTGGGCAATGATCCCGGCGCTAGCCAACCCCTGCGCGAGAAGAACGGCCGCCAGTCCCATCAGCGCGAGGCTGACCAGCAGTTCGACAAGTGTGAAGCCATCTTCCTTTGCGGCGCAGTTTGCGCGGATATGGTCCCGTGCCGCCATCGGTCACTGATCCAACCGCAGCGTCTCGACGCGAACGAGTCTGCGCCCTGTCCCGCGATCCAGGACATCGATCCGAACCCTTTGGAGGGCTACTGCGGTATCGCGGGCGCCGCCTCCGACGCCATGTCGCGTGAAACGCCATGAGAGATCGCGCCAATGACCGGTAGCTGCCAGTTCGCCGGGTCCGGGTGCGATACTGGCCTGGGCAAGCAGCGAACGCGCGAGCAGAACCGCCTCGCGCTTTTGTGCGGTCCGGCTCGCGGCTTGGGCGTGAGTCGAAATCGAGTCGAACAACATCGAGGACATGCCGGCGATGACGGCGAGTGCCACCAATACCTCGATCAGGCTGAAGCCTGCCTCTGCATTCCTGCCGCTCATGATATGCGCTCAATCAGGCCGGTTGTCGGGCGAACACGCCAGCGCCGCGTCCTGACACCGTCTTCGACCGCCACTTCGCCGGCCGTGGCGGTGCCATCGGGATAGAAGGTGATCCCCCCGGCACGCGGAATGGCGCGTAGCCGGTCCGGGAGGAGGTCCCTCGCCTCGCCGATGCCAAAGCCGCGCTGGTCGGAAGACACCTCAAATCGAACAATGATGCCCCGGCGCAATGCTTGCATCCGGGCGCTGCGTAACGACGCCTCGAAGCGCGTCGCGCCATCCATGAATGCCTGGTAGCGTAGGGCTGCGCCAACGGTGGGGAACGAGATTCCTGCGGCGAGGCCGAGCACCGCCAAAATGACCAGCGCCTCGATCAGCGTGAAACCAGCTTCCGCGTGGGAATGGATCGAGGAATGCTCACCAGCTCCCCACATCCCTGGCCTCCCCCGTCCCGCCAGCCTTCCCGTCCGATCCATGGCTGTAGACGTCAACCTCACCATGCTCGCCAGGGATCCGCATCAGATAGGGCCGCCCCCAGGGGTCGATGATCGCAGATTGTTCGGGAAGATATGGCCCATTCCAGCTCGGCAGGTTCTGCGGGGCCTTTACCAGGGCTTCCAGGCCCTCCTGCTCCGTGGGATAGCGCGAGGCATCGAGTTTGAAGAGGTTGAGCGCGGCAACGACATTCTTCGCCTGGACCTGGGCTGTCTTCGACTTGGAACTGTCGAGATATTTGATCACCTGCGGGCCGACGATCGCAGCCAGCAAGCCAAGGATCGCCAGCACGACAAGAAGCTCCAGGAGCGTAAAGCCGGCTTCCTGTCCGGTGTCTTTTCCGGGTTTCTTTCTCATTCTGCTTTCTCCCTTCATGAAGACAGCGCCAGGTCGTTGAAGCCGAGGATCGCCGACATGATGGATGCGATGATCGCCGCGACGGTTACGCCCAGCAGAACCGTAATGGCGGGGGTGAGGATGCCGATCAGGCGTTCGAGGCGGGTTCGAACATCGCGATCGAGTACGTCGGCGAGGCGCGTGAGCATCATGCCGAGTTGCGACGTTTCTTCACCGGTCCGCAGGAAGCCGATCGCCAGCCTGGGGAGCACACCGGAAGCCGCCAATGGTGCGGTGAGGCCCCCACCCTCCTTGACGCCGTCGGCGACCTTGCCGATCGCGCTGGCCAGCACCTGATTGGACAGGGTTCGCTGAGAAAGCGCCAGAGCCGCAGGGAGTCCGACCTCTCCCTCGATGAGCGCACCGAGCGTGCGAGCGAACCGGGCGGTTTCGATACGGCGGATGAGTTCGCCCAGTTGCGGCATACGAAGCGCGATCCGGTCGCGAGCGAGCCGGATTGCTGGCTGACGCAGCGCGAAGGCGCCAGCGATGATCGCCCCCCCGAGGGCCAGGAGCATGACAAGGCCGTATTGCCGGACCATCTGGCTGGCTGTCATGACAACCAGCGTCGCGGTCGGTAGCTTCTGGGCCGTGCTGGTGAACATGCGCTCGAATTGCGGCACGACGAAGAGGAGCATCAGCAGAACGACGCCGACGGCAATGACGATGAGCGCGATCGGATAGATCATCGACGATACAACCAGGCGGCGCAATTCAGCCTCCTGCTCGAGTGCGCCGGCAAGCCGGGTCAAGGCTTCGCCGAGACGGCCGTTCGCTTCGCCGGCTTCCGCCATCGCGACAGCTGTGGGAGAGAACAGGTCGGGCTTCAGGGCCATAGCGCGCGACAGAGGCGCGCCTTCGCGCACGTCACGCAGGATATCGGCGAGGTGGGCGGCAACCGCCTTGTCCTCGACATTCTCCACCGCGAGAGCGAGCGCACGATCGAGCTGCAACCCCGCTTCCAGCAAAACCGCAAGCTCACCGACGCTGATTGCCGCTGCCTCACGTCCCTTCCCGCCCGCCTTCGACCTCTTCCTTCCGCGCTCTGCGGGCATCGCGACCAAGTCGAGTGGGCGCGCTCCATTGCGCCGCAGGGCGGCGACGGCATCGCGGCGATCACCGGCCTCAAGTTCGCCTGTGAGGCTTGAACCGTCATCCTTGACGGCGCGGTAGCGGAAAGTGGTCATCCCCCCTCCCCGCTGCTTACGCGAAGCACTTCTTCAATCGTGGTGAGGCCGATAGCCGCTTTGGCAACGCCATCGGCAAAAAGGCTGCGCATTCCTCCGGCCTCGCCTGCTGCCTGGATTTCAGGGGTATCCGCGCTGCGCAGGATAAGCTTGGACACCGCATCGTCGACGCGCAGAAATTCGAGAACGGCGACACGGCCGGAGTAGCCGCTGCCCCCGCACCGGTTGCATCCTTCAGCGTGATAGAACTGCCTCGGCCCAACCGTATGAAGCAAGGGGACAAGGATTTCGGGGATGTCGTCGTCCGGATCGTAGGGCCGACGGCAATCAGGACAGAGGCGCCGCACGAGGCGTTGCGCCAGAATACCGGATAAAACCGATCCGAGAAGGAAGGGCTCAACGCCCATATCGAGAAGACGCGATATAGCGCCCGCGGCCGTATTGGTGTGGAGGGTGGAAAGAATCATATGGCCGGTAAGCGCGGCCTGGACAGCGATCTGAGCCGTCTCGGTGTCGCGAATCTCGCCCACCATCATCACGTCCGGATCCTGGCGCAGGAACGAGCGCAGCGCGGTGCTGAAGGTGAAACTGATCGCGGGATTGACCTGCGTCTGGATTACGCCCGGGAGACGATACTCGATCGGATCTTCGACAGTGAGGAGTTTGCGGTGGGGGGCGTTCAGCTCGGAAAGCGCGGCATAAAGGGTCGTGGTCTTGCCGCTGCCGGTTGGCCCGGTCACCAACACGATGCCGTGCGGGCGTGCGATCGCTTCACGCATCCGGCTTGTCAGTTCGGGATCGAAGCCCAGCGTGGTAAAATCAAGGGCTAGCCGTGACCGGTCAAGGATACGCATGACCACGCTCTCGCCATGGATGGAGGGCGAGGTTGCGACGCGAAGGTCGATTTCATGGCCGCGCACCGAGATGCGCAGACGACCGTCCTGGGGCAGGCGCCGCTCAGCAATGTTCAGCCCCGCCATCACCTTGATACGTGACACCAGGGGCGCACGCATCGCGAGCGGCAGCTTTGCCGCCTCACGCAACATGCCATCGACACGGAACCGGACTGACAGGCCGTCATCGCTGGGCTCTATATGAATGTCGGATGCACGCTCGTCGGACGCACGCGCAATCAGTCGATTGACGGCGCGGATCACAGGGGCGTCGCTGACGAGGTCCTTGAGCCGTTCGAGATCGTCGCTGTCGATCTCCCCATCAGCGTCTTCGGCGACGGGGGCTGCCCCATGATAGAGGCGTTCTATCGCAGCATCGAGATCGCTCGCGCGGGCGATGACGCGCTCGACATGACACCCGAAGGTGAAGCCGAAGGCTTGCTCGACGAAGGAATCGAACGGATCGCTGACCGCGACGCGCACGAAAGTCGTATCAGCAGCGATCGGCACAGCCCGATTCTCCCTCAGGAAATCAGGGGGCAGATCCGGTCCTTCGATCGCCTGGGACGGGAAGGCTGCGCCATCGACCACCGGCAGCCCGGTATAGGCGCCCATCTCGGTTGCGACTCGGTCTTCCGAGAGAAGCCCCAGGCGGGTGACGACAGCGTCCAGCCGCTCTCCAGTTTCGGCGTGAACCAGAAGCGCACGCTGCAGGGCGTCGTCCGAGAGCAACGCGCGCGCGCGCAACATTTCCTCGAATCCAGAAGGATTCAAGGGGGCTGAGCCAGCTTCGCCCACTTCCTGCGCATCCCGAACTTTATGCCAGGATCGTGCAATATTTGCCGCTCGGATCATGCTATCGCTACCCACGCCTCCTGTTGCGGCCCCTAGTGAAGGGTAAGGGAAAGTTCCAAAGGAACTAATTGGATACAAGTTATATCTTCCTATTGCTACAGTATAGTTTCACCCTCACGATTGCGTATTTTACTATATCAATAATGTCCAACCATAATGGACAGAATATATACTCACGAAAATCGCAATCAAAATCTCTCTATAACAAAACTGTCATTTAGACTCGATAGCATATGATTGTCGGAAAATGATCGAGTCGTGATCCGACAACTGTGTTAATCCGAAATATACCTTCGGATGAGTGCCCGACTATTCGGGTAATGGCGGGTAGGTTGAAGTCCTTACGACGAAGCCTGCTGGCGCTGCGTATAGAACGAGGGTCCGCGCCACTTCTTGCGATTTGGCGGTCGGGACTTTGCGTGACCGGGAATTTGCAAGGATCAGGCGCGCCGATCTTCGGGTTGGTGAACGATGATCTGCGCGCTGAAGAATGGACGTTTTTTGTTGTCAAACCCAACTTGAACAGTGCTTTTGGAAAAGGCATTTTTGTTCAATGACATGCACGCACCGGCGCGAGTGTTACCACTACATTTTTGGGTTTGGTTG
>SBHJ01000032.1 GCA_006226465.1 Alphaproteobacteria bacterium
CGGTTATAGACGTTGAACCATTCGGGATGATGGTCATGTTGCTCGGCGAGCAGCGCGACGCGATTCATGAAGCCCCAAGCTTCGCTGAAATCCTTGAACCGGAATGTGCGTTCGATGGCTTTACCCGCGCGCGCCAGCGACCATTCGGGATGCGCGGCGAGCAATGCATCGCATTCGTCCTGGGTGAGCTCGGCGATGGTCATGCAATGTCCTTTGTCACATGCGATAACTCGGCAAGGTTACTCTTACCATTAGCCAACAGCAGATAGCCAAGCATCATTGCCCCGACCAGCGCCATTCCCAAAATCGAATTGACCGGGTCACTCCAGATAAACCAGGCAAGCAGCGCGAGGTGTATCAGCGCCGCGATCAGCGCTGGCCAGGGGTGCCACGGAGCGCGCCAGGGCCTTTCCATGTCCGGTTCCGACTTGCGCAGCGCGAAATAGCTTGCACAGATCGAGAGATAAACAACCTCGGACAGCGAGATAGTGGTGGCCGCAATCGTGATGTAACTGCCTGTCAGCACGAAGGCGATCGTCGGTGCCACGACAGCCAGCATCGCAAGGTTGGGACTACCCCTCTCGCTGACCGACGATAGAACACGTGGCAAAATGCCAGCGCGCGCAGCGGCGTAGGCATATCGCGTGTTGATCATCAGCGCGAGGATAGAGATCGCGCCGACGGACAGGATACCGAACAAAGTCAGCACAAAATCTCCGTTCGGCCCGAAAGCTTTCAGGGCAGCATCAGCCGCGGCAAACTCCGATCCGGCGGCGCCTGCCGGGGTCAACACATAAAGGATCGCCGCATTGATCAGCAGGTAGAGAACTGCAACGGCAAGGATTCCGCCAAACAGCGCGCGAGGAATCGAACGGCCAGGGTCGCGGATCTCTTCGCCGAAGAAAACGAGGTCACCCCAGCCGTTATAGGTTCCTGTGATCACCAACATGGCGATGCCGAAGGCCAGCAACCCGCCGCCGCTGCCGGGCGCCTCTGGCGATGCGCCTGCCGGACCGGCGAAGAAAACCACGACGAGCCCAATCAGGAATGCACCCTTGAGCGCCGAGAGAACAATCTGGCTCGCTCCGTTGATGCGCGTGCCGAGTGCGGAATAAAGACACATGCCAAGGATGGCGATGGTGCCCAGCCATCCCGGCGACCAGTCGCCCCCACCCACGCCGAAGCGGAACATGAACTCGCCCAGGACATAGATAAGCTGTGCCTGATTTGTAACGCCCATCGTCAGGGCCGTCATTGCGAACAAAACACCAGCGTTCTCGCCAAGGCCCCGCGCGGCATATGAAAAATATCCACCGGCACGTGGGATGGCTGCCCCCAGCTCTGCCAGCGGTATCGCCGAAACCAGCGCCACCAGCGCGCCAAGCACCCAAAGGCCGAGCAGGACTGGCGTCGAACCGCTTGCCTCTGCGACAATTCCGGGCGTGCGCAGTATCCCCTGCCCGACAACACTTCCAATCACCACGGCGAAGCCGAAAACCAGCCCCAGCACACGCAGCAGATGTCCCTTTTCCTGCATCCTCAAATCCCCCCGGAAGATGCCTTCCTGCCGCTGCTTGGCACATCGATTGCGCATGGCAAGCGAATTCATGCACTTGGCGTGCGGCAACCGAGCTTCTATCGCAAGTCAACATGACGCTGAGCCTTTCCGCCAATGATCTCGCCTGCCGCCGGGGCGACCGCGTGTTGTTCCGCGGATTGTCGCTGGCACTGGGCCCGGGCGATGTTTGCCATGTGACTGGCGCGAATGGGATCGGCAAGACCAGCCTGCTGCGGATCCTGGGCGGATTGCTCGCACCCTTTGCCGGGACTGTATCCGTCGAAGGCAGCATGGCGCTGCTCGATGAGCGGCTGGCGCTCGATCCCGATATGCCTCTGGGCAAGGCGCTGGGGTTCTGGGCGCGGATCGACGGGGTGGAACCTGCCACGCTCGAGAGCAGTTGTGGCCGGCTCAGCCTTGGCGACCTGCTCGAAGTGCCGGTGCGCTATCTCTCGACCGGGCAGCGCAAGCGCGCGGCGCTCGCCCGCCTGCTCGGCCAGCAAACGCCGATCTGGCTGCTGGACGAGCCGCTGTCGGGACTGGACCAGCCATCGCAGGCGCTGGTGGCGCAATTGGTGGCAGAGCACAGCGCGGCGGGCGGAATTTCGGTGGTCGCCTCGCACCAGGAACTGGCAGTCGAAGGCCGCATCTACTTCGCGTTGGCGGAGTTTGTCGCGTGATCGGTGCTCTCCTCCGCCGCGATCTGGGCCGCCTGTTTCCCTTCGCCGGGAGCGGGGCGGCGCTGCCGCTGCTGTTCTTCCTCGCCGTGGCGATGCTCTATCCCTTCGCCGTGGGGCCGGACCCCAGCCTGCTGGCCAAAACCGGCGGCGGCGTGGTGTGGATCGCTGCGCTGTTGGCTGCGATCCTGCCGCTCGACCGGCTGGTTCAGGAAGACATCGACCTCGGCATGTTCGACCAGCTCAAGCTGCGCGGGGCGAGCGAAGAATGGGTCATGGCGGTGCGGTTGCTGGCGCATTGGCTCAGCTTCGGCCCATTGCTGGTGCTGGCGACCTTCCCCGCCGCTGCGCTGCTCAATCTTGAGGGCGAGACCTTGCGCTTGCTGCTGATCGGCCTCTTGGCTGGCACGCCGGGGCTGGCCGCGATCGGGCTGATGATCGCCGCGCTGACCGCAAGCCTGCGCGCCGGGGCGGCGCTGTCCGGCCTGCTGCTTATCCCGCTCGCACTGCCGATCCTGATTTTCGGCGCAGGCGCCCTCGCCCGCGGAGACATTGCCAGCCTTGGCTTTGCCGGGGCGATCAGCCTGGCGCTGGTGGCGATGACGCCCTTTGCTGCAGGGGCCGCGATCCGGGCCGCGCGGGAGGGTTGAGCAAGGTTCGCTAACGACCCTCGGCTAACCGTCGAGTTCTTGATGGTCGCGCCCGCAATGCCCGCATATTTTCCGGGGCCAAGGCGTCGAAATGGCTAGCCATCCCTTGTTGCTAAGGAAAGGTGAAAGTCCGCATTCGGGGCAACGGAATACATACATCATTACCAATCCGTGACTGAGCCAGAAGACCATTCCCGCCAGCATTCCCGCTTCACCAAACGTACCCCAAATTATTGGTGCCCAAGCAGGGAACGTGAAGAAAACCAAGAGGACCCAGCACAAGAAGAGCTGGCACTTTCTGTAGAGTGTCATTTCTTCATTTTGCCAAGCAATTGATCTGACAGCAATGTTTGACTTCCACCCAAAAGCGGAAGCTTCAATAAGGCGGCTTATCCAGCCCCTTGGGGCTCTTGGTGAAGATCTCGATCCCATCTTCGGTAATGCCGAGCGAGTGTTCGAATTGCGCGCTGAGGGACTTGTCGCGGGTTACGGCGGTCCAGCC
>SBHJ01000237.1 GCA_006226465.1 Alphaproteobacteria bacterium
CCCTTCCGCACATCGGAGCGGGCGATTAGCTCAGTTGGTAGAGCATCTCGTTTACACCGAGAGGGTCGGCAGTTCGAGCCTGTCATCGCCCACCATTCCGTCACTCTTTCCGCCGAGACATGGTGCTATCGAGAGAGTGATCTGGGCAATAGCCCCGACATTACCGAAGCTTACCCGCAAACTTGGAAGAACGAATTCTCTTCCAGAGACGGTTTTGGTGTTCGAACTGAGGACACATATCAGGCTAGTTTCTCTAACCTTCGATTTCGAGGTCGGAGGATGCATTGCATATTCGATCGCAGATTGATGCGTCCTTTAGTCGCTTCGATCTTAATTTGGTTCTACCTGAAACAGCCTGTTAAGTGGGGTTTTTACAGGCTGACAGACAATTCCAGCGCTGTCGGCGCGACCATAATTGAGCTAATTCTTCATCAATTGAGGGGCTTGCGATAGTCGCGAATACCCATTGAGCATGCAGTTAACAGGCTAAGAACAGGCTGTTACAGGCTGAGTTCAGCCTGCAACGCGTCTAAGCACGCATGCGATCGCTCGCGTATTTCTTGACAAGGGATTTGCCATTTCTTTCAATGGCTTGCCTTAGTTTCGCAGACCGTCTATAACACGCCTCAGATCCCATCAGGGCATTCTCATTTTGAGGCAGCACGAAGGATCACCAACCACGCCGCAAGCAAGCGGTGCGTTGTGTGATGCGATACTGCCTTGCTCATGCGCACTGACCTTGCGGCCTCAAGCTGAGGTGAGTTTTCCATGAGCAAGTGTGAAGTATCTAAAGAGCCGAACCAGAACCCTGACTATGTCTGCTGCAAAGACCAAATCCGCTACTATCCTCCCGATGCGCTGACGCCTTATGACAACAATGCGCGCACGCATGACGATGACCAGATCGAAGTGCTGATGGGTTCGATTGAAGCCTTTGGCTTCGTCAATCCTGCCTTGATCGACCAGCATCGTGTTATCGTCGCTGGCCACGGCCGCGTTGAAGCCGCGCGTCGACTGGGAATGGTACAGGTTCCTACGCTCCTTATCGATGGCCTTAGCGAGGATGAGCTGAAAGCCTATCGCCTTGCTGACAACCGGATCGCTGAGTTGGCTGGATGGGACGACGAGATCCTCGCGATCGAGTTCCAGCACCTTGAAGAAGTCATGCTGGACTTTGAGCTCGACGTGACCGGCTGGAAGCCTGTCGAGATCGACGCAGCGATCATTGACGCGCGTGAAGATGAAGAGGCCGAAGCTGCCGAGGTCATTCCTGAAGTGGAACAGGACGCGCTCAGCAAACCTGGCGATCTGTGGGTCATGGGCAAGCATCGCCTGCTCTGCGGATCAGCTTTGGAGAGCGCGAGCTATGAGCGGCTGATGGCGGGCGAACACGCGCAGTTAGTATGCCAGGATCCGCCTTGGAACATTCCTGTCTCTTCGATCTCTGGCTCGGGCAAAACCAAGCATCGCCCCTTCCTGATGGCGAATGGTGAAATGACCGAAGACGAGTTCCGCGACTTCATCGCAACGCAGCTTGCACGCAATATCGAGCACGCCAAGCCGGGCGCGGTGATTCAGTCGTTTATCGATTGGCGGCAGTTGGAGAAGGTCATCACCGCGGGGGCCACGCTTGGTCTTAATCTGCTGAATGTTCTCGTTTGGTCGAAAGGTCACGGCACGTTTGGTTCGCCGTGGCGTTCGGCGCACGAGCTCATCGTATGTTTTGCCATCCCCGGCGCGGACATCAAGGACCGCGTCGAGATGGGAAAATATGGCCGGATCCGTTCCAACGTGCTCGAGGTTCCCGGCATGGGCAGCTTCGGGAAAGGCCGGGCGGAAGCCGTGGCCAGTCACCCCACAAGCAAACCCGTGCAATTGCTGAGCGAGTTGATCCGCGATGTGACCGATCGCGGCGACATTGTGCTCGATAGCTTTATGGGATCGGGCAGCGCGTTGCTTGCCTGCGAGCGCTCGGGTCGCGCGGCGCGCGGCATCGAGCTCGACCCGCTCTATGTCGATGTCATCGTGCGGCGCTGGGAAGAGTTCACCGGCGAGGAGGCCGTGCTCGAAGGCGACGGTCGGACTTTTTCGGAGATTACTAAAGTCCGTGAACGGCTCAACGAGGATCCGGCCATCAACAAATCGCCTTCGGCCGAAGCATCCTCAACTAGCGAGCCTGCTGCTCATGGGCCTGGTCGCATTCGGCGTCGCGCCCGTGTGCAGCAGCCATCCGGTCCTGTCCAAGCGGCGGAGGTGCATCGTGAACAATGAGGCGAAGAAAGGCCCGGTTCGCATCCGCCAACGGATCAGCCGGGCCGGTGGCGGGGAGCGGATTGTCGCAAAGAGCTCTGACACACCGCGCAAAAAGCGTTTGCCCAACTCTGGCTCGATGAAAAAGGGCGAGACCCGCAATCCTCATGGCCGTCCCAAGGGGGCCAAGGGCACCAAGGCCATGATCAAGAAGCTTCTCTCTGAGAAGACTTCGGTTCGCGAAGGCGGACGCTCGCGCAAAGTCACGCTCTACCACGCGCTGCTTCTCAAAGAAGTGCAGATGGCTTTCGACGGTGACTGGCGTGCGCGCAAGACGGTGATCGAGCTGGGCCGCTGGGCTTTGCCGGAGGAGAACCCTCTCGCTGGCAAACCGGCAGCTGCCGTTTCGAGCGCCGCCGATGATGCGATCCTTTCCTGGTTTGAGGATGAACTTCGCGCGGGTCTGGGAGCGGAAAATGCCGAGCAGGAGTAAAGCGGTCGATGCATTGTGCCGCAACCGCCTCTTTCCCTTTCTGATGCGTGCCTTTGCATTCATCCATCCCGATGAGCCGCCGCTGGCGAAGGCGTGGTATTTGCTCGCTATGTGCCGCTGGCTTGAACGCGCTGAAGCGGGCGAGCTGCCCCGCTCGCTGATCAGCATCCAGCCTCGCACACTGAAGTCTTTCACTGTCGCGATTGTCTGGCCATGCTGGCTGCTAGGACGCAATCCCAATGCTAAAATCATGGTTGGAACTTACGGCGAGACCCTAAGTGCAGAGCATGCTGATACACGGCGGCGCATCATGGAAAGCGAGTGGTATCGGCAGCTCTTTCCGCGCACCCAGCTTGCCAAGCGCGGCAATCGAAGCGGGACTCTTGCGACCAACGTCGGCGGACGAGTTGCATCGGTCTCGGTCGGAGGTCCTGTAACCGGAAGAGGCGCCGACTACATTGTACTCGACGATGTTATGAAAGCCGATGCGGCGACCAGCGAGGCGGCGCGAGAAGAGGTGCGGAACTGGTTTGCTGTTACGCTCACCCAGCGCATTACAGACAAGCGCGCCGGGGTCATTCTGTCGATCCAGCAACGCATCTGCGAAGACGATTTGCCCGGTGAACTGATCGAGAAGGGATA
>SBHJ01000145.1 GCA_006226465.1 Alphaproteobacteria bacterium
GCCAGGGTTTGGGGGGCATAGCCATGGCTTGCATATGGCGGGGAAGCTGGCAGAAGTCACGTCAAGGGAGAAAGCATGTCTGATATGATCCTGGTCCTCGATGAGGGCACCACTTCGACCCGCGCCATGCTGTTCGGCGCAGATGGCAGCCTTAAGGGCATGGCGCAGCAGGAAATTACCCAGCATTACCCCCGCTCGGGTTGGGTCGAGCACGATGCTGCCGAGATCTGGGACAAGACAGTCGCCTGCGCGCGCGAGGTCGTGGAGCAGACCGGTGGTGCAGACCAAATCGCCTGCATCGGTATCACCAACCAGCGCGAGACCGTGGTTGCCTGGGACAAGACGACGGGCGAGCCGCTCACCAGGGCCATCGTGTGGCAGGATCGCCGTACAGCCGATTTCTGCGAGGCGTTGCGCGGGCAGGGGCGCGAGGCCGACGTACAGCGGCGCACCGGGCTGCTGCTCGATCCCTATTTTTCGGGCACGAAGATGCGCTGGATGCTCGATAACGAGCCGGGAGTGCGTGCTGCGGCCGATGCCGGGACGCTCGCTTTTGGCACGATCGAAAGCTGGCTGGTGTGGAAGCTGACCGGGGGCAACCACGTTTCGGATGCCAGCAATGCCAGCCGCACGCTATTGATGGAGCTGGGCGGCGCGGGTTTCGATCCCGGCCTGTGCGACCTGATTGGCGTACCTCACGCTGCCTTGCCGCAAGTTGTCGACAACGCCGGCCAATTCGGTTCCGCGCGCGAGGAATTCTTCGGCCGAGCCATTCCGATCACCGGTCTGGTCGGCGACCAGCAATCGGCCACGATCGGCCAGGCCTGCCTCAATCCGGGTGAGACCAAGGCGACCTATGGCACCGGGGCCTTTGTGTTGACCAACAAGGGCGGCGAGATTCCATCCTCGGACAATCGCCTCCTGGGTACCGTGTTGTACCAGTTGGATGGGGCACGCACTTACGCAATCGAAGGTTCGGTTTTCGTCGCCGGCAGCCTGGTGCAATGGCTTCGCGATTCGCTCGGCATTGTCGATGTGGCGGCGCAAACCGAAGAATTGGCGCGCTCGATCGAGGATACAGGCGGAGTGATGATCGTGCCCGCGTTATCTGGTCTTGGCGCTCCCCATTGGCGGGCCGATGCACGCGGTGTGATCACTGGGCTCAGCTTTGCTACCGGCAAAGCCGAGCTGGCGCGCGCGGCACTGGAAGCGATGGCGCACCAGACGCACGACCTGGCCGAGGCCTATGCGGCTGACGGCGCCAGGTGGGAAAGCCTCAGGATTGACGGCGGGATGAGCGCCAACGACTGGATGGCGCAGGACCTGGCCGACATGCTTGGCCTGCCAGTGGAGCGGCCGGATTTTGTCGAGACCACCGCGCTTGGTGCGGCCATGCTAGCCGCGACCGGTGCAGGACTTTATCCGAGTCTGGATTCAGCGGCGCAGGCCATGCGCGGCAAGCTGAGCCGGTTCGATCCCAAGATGGATGATTCCGTCAGGCAAGGACGATTGGCAAATTGGCGCAAGGCTCTGGCCGCAAGCTGACAGCCTGCCAACCTATCTGACCGTACTACCGCAGACGCGGATCGTTTTGCCGTACTTCACGTTCTATCATCGCTCGACCGATCCGTTCGTGAAGTGCACGCACGGCAGGCTGCGCGTTGAAGCCATCGCGCCAGGCGCGATCGAGGCGTGCTATCCGGCGATGCAGCCGCACCGTATCGTCGATCAGGTCGCACGTTGCCGGTTCAAGCAGTTCCATCGCGTGTGGATCGGGCACGCGATCTTCGGGCAGCTGGCTGTGTTTGCGCAACTGGTTCTCGGTCAGTTCGCCAGAAAAGTAGGCGCGCTGGTTGAGCAGCCAGGCGAGCACATGCATCATGCGTGTTGTAGCCTTCAACCCTTCGCTCGACAGGGCGAGCCTCAGCTCGTTGGTTGCGGTTCGCGGCATTTCATTCACGCCGAGCGCAAACACTGCGCGAACCTCATCCGCGAGCACAAGCGCCTCGGTATAGAGCGACTCGATGATGGGTCGCGAAAGATTGCTCGTCCGGCTCATATACAGGATGGCTAGTCGTTCCCATTCGCACACGCCAGCTTGGCAACCATCTTATCACGGGCCAAGGTGGGGGGTGTCCCAATGCGGCACGGAAATGATGCGCGTCCGCGTTGAATTCACGCGATAATGTCTGGCAACAGGTAATCCTCGATCATCGCAATCTGATCCTTCAACTTCAGCTTCCGCTTCTTGAGGCGGGCGATCTGGAGTTGGTCGACGAATCCGTTCTGCTGTCCAGCCTCGGTCAAAGCCACGATCGCCGCGTCCAGGTCGCGATGTTCGGTCCGCAGCAGTTCGAGCCTTTTCTTCAGCTCTTGTTCGTTCACCCGAAGTTTCCTCGTTTCAGCAATAAAGCGCGCGCCAAGCCGTGCGGCTCGATTCATCTTGTATAGACCTTTCCAAGATAGGCCGGATGTGGTTTGATGACAATTCGCGGCTCGCCCGCGTTGGACGAGTCGCTCCCCGGGGGTCGCCCCTTAGACAGGAGAGCCAGATGGAATCGTCCCACGTCCAAGCGCTACAATCCAAACATGCCGGTCTCGAGGCAAAGCTCCAACAGGAAATGGCCCGGCCAGCGCCAGACGCAGCGATGGTTCAAGAACTCAAGCGCCGAAAGCTAAGGATCAAGGAAGAGCTTCAACACGCCTGACCTCGTCGGCTTTGCGGGCCCGCAGCGTCGGCTTTCCCAATTCGCGTGTCGTGCTATAGGCGGCTAACCCATGACCGCTACCGCATCCGCACGCCAGATACTCACCAACCTGCACGAGGTGATGGCTTCGCGCATGCATGCACAGGGCAAGCTCGATCGGGTGGTCGAGATTGTGGGCGAAAGCCTCGATAGCGAAGTCTGCTCGATCTATCTCTTGCGCGAAGGGTTGCTGGAACTCTTCGCTACGCGCGGCCTCAACCAAAGTGCCGTCCATGTGACGCGCATGGCAATTGGCGAAGGTCTGACCGGTACCATTGCCGCCAATATCGAAACATTGAACCTGGCAGAGGCCAAGGCGCACCCGGACTTTCTCTATCGCCCGGAAACCGGTGAGGACAAATTCCACTCCTTCGCCGGGGTTCCGATCGTTTATCGCGAACGTGCGGTAGGGGTGCTGTGCGTCCAGCATGTCGAGCCGCGCCGCTACGAAGATATCGAGATCGAGGCGTTGCAGACCACTGCAATGGTCCTGTCGGAATTGATCGCCAATGCCGAATTGATCGATGAAGAAGACGCAAGCGGCCTGGCCCAAGGATTGAGCGGCACCCAAACGCTGCAAGGGCTGGCCTTGGTCAAGGGCCTGGCTGCAGGACAGGCTGTGTTCCA
>SBHJ01000224.1 GCA_006226465.1 Alphaproteobacteria bacterium
ACCGGGTAGTCGTCAGAAGGCAGACCCAAGAGCGCTTCCTTTACATCAACCGCTGCGCGAGCCGTTGGGCCGAAGGCATCGACCGGATGGCTGTCGTGATCAGGAACAGGCACCACAGTAATTGTGCGGATCTTGTCTTGCAGGGGACCGATCAAAGCCATTGGATCTTTGTTGTTGAGCATCCCAATGACAAGATGCAACTGACCTTGGAAGAATGTCGCGATCCTGCGTCCGGCATCCGGATTGTGTCCACCGTCAAGCCAAACGGTCTTATCTCGCACCAAGAATGTCAGTGGGCCGGGGGTTAGCTTCTGAAGCCTCGCTGGCCAGCAGGCATTTCGCAATCCGGCGCTGATCGCAATTTCACCCACTGGAACAATATTTTGAGCGCGCAACATGGCTATTGCCAGGCCGGCGTTGAGGATTTGGTGCTCACCCTCAAGTGCCGGTTCCGGGAATTCGAATTCCTCGCGCCCCTCGCAGTAGAAGATAAAGCCGGGCGCCGAATTGATATTATCGCAATACCAATCCTCACCCCATTCGAGAATTGTTGCGCCCGCGCGTGATGCTTGCGAGCTGACCGCCTGCGACGCCTCGTCGGAGTATGCCAGCGTCACCAGCGGCACGCCGGGCTTGGCGATCCCGGCTTTTTCGAACGCAATGCGGGCGAGAGGTTCTTCGGGAACGCCTTCCTCGGGCGCCAGCAGGAAACGCTCGTGGTCGATCCCCAATGAAGCGATGCCACATGCCGCAAGCACTTCCGGTCCCAGCACATTGGTCGCATCGAAGCGTCCGCCCAGACCCACTTCGACGACGCAGGCATCAGCAGGTGTGCGGGAGAATACGAGAAACGCTGCGGCGATGGTCACTTCGAAGAAGCTGGTCGCAAGGTCCTCGCCCGCGTCGAGAACTTCCTTGAGCAGCGCTGCCAAGGCCTCGTCTCCGATCAGCTTTCCGGCGATCCGGATCCGCTCGTTGTAGCGGACCAGATGCGGGCTGGTGGTGGCGTGGACCGTGTAGCCCTCAGCCTCCAGAATGGCGCGCAGGAAGGCGCAGGTCGATCCCTTGCCGTTGGTTCCGGCGACGTGGAATACCGGTGGCAGGTGATTGTGCGGATCACCCAATCTGGCGAGCAGTACGCGGATCGTTTCGAGACCGAGGCGTCCCTGCGGCACGGTCAAGGCCGCGAGCCGGTCAAGCTGCGCCTGGACGCGCGGGTCGGATGATTTGCCGAAGTCTTTCAAAATAACGTCATCCCAGCGAAAGCTGGGATCGCTCTCCGCGAAACCGGCCCATGCCGCAAGCGATTCCAGCTTTCGCTGGAATGACGGTTACGCGGCCTTCTTGGGCTGCAAATAGTCGAGCAGGTTCGCCAGCGTGGTCTTCAGGTCTTTCCGCTCGACCACCATGTCCACCATGCCGTGCTTGTGCAGGTATTCGGCGCGCTGGAACCCTTCGGGCAGCTTTTCCCGGATCGTGTCCTGGATCACGCGCTGGCCGGCAAAGCCAATCAGGCAGCCGGGCTCGGCCACATGCACGTCGCCCAGCATGGCATAGCTGGCGGTCACCCCGCCGGTGGTCGGATCGGTCAGCACCACGATATAGGGCAATCCTGCCGCCTTTAACCGTCGGGTCATCACGGTCGCCTTGGGCATTTGCATCAGGCTCAGGATGCCTTCCTGCATTCGTGCGCCACCGGCTGCGGTGCAGACGACATAGGCGCATTTGCGCGTCAGCGCGCGTTCGGCTCCCGCGCAAAAGGCCGTGCCCACCGCCATGCCCATCGATCCGCCCATGAAACCGAAATCCTGCACGCCCACGACTGCGGGACGGCCGTCAATCGTGCCCGAACCCACGCTGTAAGCATCGGCATGAGGGTTGTTGGCGCGCGCCTGCTTCAGCCGGTCGGTGTATTTCTTGGTGTCCTTGAACTTGAGCGGGTCTTCCTCGACCTCGGGCTGTTCAAGCAGGTCGAACCCTTCGTCGAGCAACAGTGCCAGCCGCTCGTCGGCACCGATCCGGCCGTGATGGTTGCATCGCGGGCAAACCGAGAGGTTCTCGACATATTCCTTCGAGAACAGCATTTCCTGGCACGATGGGCATTTGACCCACAGATCCTTCTCGGTCGTGCGCTTGGGGCCAAGACCCAAGGAATTACGGACGCGGGTAAACCAGTTCATGGGGCAGCCCTATCGCGCATTATGCACGGCTTGGGCAAGCGAAGACGTCAATTCGCGCAGTTTTTCGGGTCCATTGATGCCGTGTTCACCAACCAGTTCGACCAGCGCCGAACCGACCACAACACCGTCTGCAACCTTTGCGATTTCAGCCGCTTGTTCGGGAGTCCTGACACCGAATCCGACTGCGACCGGCAGGTCGGTTGATTGCTTGATGCGGCGGACATTGGCTTCAATCGATTCGATTGCCG
Organism: Alphaproteobacteria bacterium; assembly: GCA_006226465.1. Classification (GTDB taxonomy): domain Bacteria; phylum Pseudomonadota; class Alphaproteobacteria; order Sphingomonadales; family Sphingomonadaceae; genus Erythrobacter. The sequence goes on from SBHJ01000224.1 coordinate 2,429, forward strand.
CCTGTTGCAGGCCGGTGATCCCGGCGACCGAGACGTAATAGAGGAAGCCGGAGGAGCCTTCGAGCACGGCTGGGAGCCGCGCGGCGTCGGTCGTGGGGGTAGCGAGCCGGATCGGCGAGATCCCCGCTGCGCGCAAGGCGGGGCCAAGCTCCTGGTCCTCCTCAGGCGGAATATCGACGCAGATCACGCCATCGACCCCGCATCCGGCGCATTCGGCGGCGAACCATTCGGGCCCGCGCCGCACCATGGGGTTGGCGTAACCCATCAGCACCAGCGGCACATCGGGGTGCCGCTCGCGGAACTCATTGGCGATCAGCAAGACATCGCGCGTCGTGGTGCCCTTGCCGAGGCTGCGCAAGTTTGCCGCCTGGATCGCAGGGCCATCGGCCATCGGATCGGTAAAGGGCATGCCCAGTTCGATCACATCCGCGCCGCCTTCGACCAGCGCATCGAGATTGGCCGCGGTGTCGCCATCGCCCGCGGTGATGAAACAGACGAGCGCGGGGTGGCCTTTTGAAAATGCGGAGGAGAGGCGGGTCATCGGAACCACTTCGGACGAATGTAGACGAGCAGCGCCATCACAATGGCAAACAAGGCAACGAACAGCGCATCAGGCCAAGCGAAATCCACACCCTTTTGGATAAGCCGCCATGCTCCCATAAAAACTAACATGAAACCGAAGGTGAGCAGCGCTGGGCCCCAACTTGGAGTCCTTGACACTTCATGCTCATTCAAAAGCCGTTCGCGCTTTCTCCGTCTGGCGCGTTCTTTTGTCACATCTCCACTCCCAGCTTTTCGGCCACGGTGAAGATGTCCTTGTCGCCGCGGCCGCACAGGTTGGCGAGGATAATCGCGTCCTTGGGCATCGTCTTGGCGACCTTGGCCACGGCGGCAATCGCGTGGCTGGGCTCGAGCGCAGGGATGATCCCCTCGGT
>SBHJ01000152.1 GCA_006226465.1 Alphaproteobacteria bacterium
CGATGATCGCGTCGAGCAGCTCAATCGCCGCTTGGACCCGCGCGGCGGGCGTCATGAATTACCGCGTCGGATAGTTCGGCGCCTCGCGGGTGATCGCAACATCGTGGACATGGCTTTCCTGAAGGCCGGCATTGGTGATCCGCACGAATTTGGCGCGCTTGCGCAGATCCTCGATCGTGGCCGATCCGGTATAACCCATCGCGGCCTTGATCCCGCCCACCAGTTGGTGAACCACATCCGCCGCGGGGCCCTTGAACGGGACTTGCCCCTCGATCCCTTCGGGCACCAGCTTCATCGGCGAGATGTCTTGCTGGAAATAACGGTCCGCGCTGCCGCGCGCCATGGCGCCGACCGATCCCATTCCGCGATAGGCCTTGTAGCTGCGGCCCTGGTACAGGAATGTTTCGCCCGGGCTTTCAGCCGTTCCTGCCAGCATCGAACCGATCATCACGCTGGAAGCACCCGCAGCCAGCGCCTTGGCCGCGTCGCCACTGGTGCGAAGGCCCCCGTCGGCGATCACCGGGATTCCCGATTTGGCTGCTTCCTCGGCGCTTTCCATCACCGCCGTCAGCTGCGGCACCCCGACGCCCGCCACGACGCGGGTGGTGCAGATCGAACCCGGTCCGATCCCGACCTTCACGGCATCTGCGCCGGCATCGATCAGCGCGCGGGTTGCCTCGGCAGTGGCGACATTGCCCGCGATGATCTGGACCGAGTTGCTGAGCTTCTTGGCGCGTTCGACTGCCCGCGCGACATCCTTGTTATGTCCATGCGCGGTATCGATGATCACCACATCGCATTCAGCATCGACCAGCGCCTCGGTTCGCGCAAACCCCTTGTCGCCCACTGTGGTCGCTGCGGCGACACGCAGGCGGCCTGCCGCATCCTTGGTCGCGTTGGGATAGGTTACCGCCTTTTCGATATCCTTGACGGTGATCAGCCCGATGCATCGATACTGGTCATCGACCACCAACAGCTTTTCGATCCGGCGCTGGTGCAACAGGCGGCGGGCATCTTCTTGCCCTGTTCCGAGCGGCACGGTGGCGAGGTCCTCGGTCGTCATCAATTCGCGCACCGGCTGACCCGGATTCTCGGCAAAACGCACATCGCGATTGGTCAGGATGCCGACCAGCCGCCCGGTTGCCGGGTCGGTCACGGGGATGCCGCTGATCCGGTTCTGCTCCATCAGCACCTGCGCATCGCCCAGCGTCGCATCGGGACCGATGGTGATGGGATTGACCACCATACCGCTCTCAAACCGCTTCACAGTGCGCACTGCGGCGACCTGTTCCTCGATATCGAGATTGCGATGGAGCACGCCGATCCCGCCCAGTTGGGCCATGACGATCGCCATGTCTGCCTCTGTCACAGTATCCATCGCCGCCGAAAGGATCGGGATGTTGAGCCCAATCTCACGCGTCAGCCGTGTGCGGGTGTCCGCCATCGAGGGGAGGACCTCGCTTTCGGCCGGACGCAACAACACGTCATCAAAGGTAAGGCCGAGAGGGATGTCCATTTGCGCCACTTTCTTATCCGGGAGAATCGTGGCGGCCCATGTAACCGCACATTGCCCAAGCGGCTAGTGCGTTTGTTGAACCGGGCCCGGATAGTCCCTGATGCTGGCAAATTGTTTCACCAGCACCTCGTGCAACAGAAGGTCGTCGATCGCGCCACCCAACACCAGGCTGCGCGCCTCGTCGCTGGGGCGATGGTAATGCGTATCAATGAATTTCTGGGTCAAGGCCATGTCACCCAGCGAGCTGGACAAGACCACCACAGGTACATCGCGACCGAGCAAGGCCCAGCCGTCTTGGCGCCTGAGAAAGCCCTGCACCTCTCCTTCCGGAGCCAGCTGTCGCTTCATCTTGTGCAAAGTCGAAATGATCACCGGGTCAAGCGGGGTCATTCCCTGCCCCAGGAATCCGAGCATTTTCCCATTCGGCGCAACCGCAACCGTATCGAAGTTGAACGCAGCCACGATTGAATCGAGCGGTATCGATGGTGCTTCGGCAAAGGCCTTCGCGCCCAGTAACCCCAATTCTTCCGAGGTCGTTGCGAGAACATAGATATCCCTGTCAAAGGGGCCGTTCGCAGCCAGCCGCCTCGATAGTTCGATCAGCAAGGCAACGCCGCTGGCGTTATCCACGGCGCCATTGCAAATCCGGTCGAGCATGCCTTCCTCGGCGCAAATGCCCAGGTGATCCCAATGCCCCATCAGCAGGATCGAGCCGGAATTGGGCACACGACCCGGAAGTCTGGCGACAAAATTATTGGTCCGCACCTCGCGCACCTGCGAACTGGTTTCGATATTTATCCTGGTCTTCAGGACATAGGGCTCAAACCCTGGCGCGGCCGCCTTTGCCTTTAGCTCGGCCCAGGTGTCGCCCCCGAATCCCGCCGACATGGCGTCTTCAGTCGCATAGGCGTGCAGCGTCCCGTCTTCTTCTCCGGACAGGACGAACCTCTCGCGCTCGCCGCGTCGGCGAACCTCTTCGAGCATCGCTGGGTCGTCGATGACATTGATCACTGCAGTCGCGCCCATGTCCAGCAGCTGGCGCTCTGCCGCCTCCGAGCCCTCGCTCCACAACGACAGCACGATACGACCTTTGACCGTTGCTTCGCTTAGGCCCGACAAAATTCCGCCGGTGTAGACGATCTCCGCCCCCTCAACCCGCTGGGACCGGCTATCGGAATAGAACACGAGTTGGTCTGTCGGCAGCGCAACAGTTCGCCGGCCAATGACCAGGGCGACTTTCTGATCCCGTGGTTTGCTGGCGGTAAGCAGGACGGGGGCGAGCCAGGGATTGCCCGGATCGTTCGTTCCCGATTCAAAGCCGATGTTTTCAAACTGGTTCCTGAGGTAATCGAGCGTCAGTGTTTCACCCCGCGTGCCAGGTTTGCGCCCTTCGAACCCGTCGTCCGCAAGCGTCTCGATATGGGAACGGAGCGCTGCCTCCAGTTGCACATGGTCCTTGCGCGAGATTTTTCCCTCGCCCGTCGAAACACAGGCGCTGACCAGCAACGCCAACAGGAAAACAAATGTGGTGCGGGCCCCCGTTGCCCTCAGTGGGTAGTCCATCCCCCGTCCATGCTCCAATTCGCACCCGTCACGTTACTCGCCTCCTCGCGGCAAAGGAACACCGCCAGCGCGCCGATCTGTTCGGGCTGCACGAATTTCTTGGTCGGGGTAGTCGCAAGCAGGACATCGTTGATCACCTGGTCGCGGGTCATGCCCCTCGTCTTCATCGTGTCCGGGATCTGCCCTTCGATCAGCGGGGTCCAGACATAGCCGGGGCTGATGCAATTGGCAGTGACCCCGCTTTGCGCCAGCTCGAGCGCGA
>SBHJ01000004.1 GCA_006226465.1 Alphaproteobacteria bacterium
CGCGGATTGTCCGGCACGGGACCGAAGGCAGGCGGGCCGCTTTATTTGGGGCGGCTGGTCAAGGCCGATAATTCCTTCGCTGCGCCGGAGCCTGGACAGATGGTCGAGCTGCCCGGACCGGTGGGCGAACGCAACCTCTATGGCGTGCAATCGCGCGGCAGGGTATTGCTGTTTCCGACTACCGGTGGCGGCTTGCGCGAGCAGCTGCATGCGATTGCGGCCAGCGGAAACACACCGCTCGTGCAAGACAGTTCGGATAATCGGACAAGGGCCGCCACGCTGCCCGCGACGCTTGGTGAACAGATCGAATGGGCGGAGGATTGGCGGCAGCAGGCGTTCGCACAGGTACTGGTCGAAGATTCGGGTGAAGATATCGCCCCGCTTCTCGTCGAAATTGCTGCGCTGGACGGACCGATCCCGATTGTTCAGCTTGGCTCGGCCACTCGTCCCTATCGCGTGGATTGGCTGTTCGAGGAAGTGTCGATTTCGGTGGACACTACCGCAGCCGGCGGCAATGCGAGCCTGATGGCGCTGGTCTGATCAAGGGGGTTTAAACCGCCGAGCTGAACTGCCGCGCGGATTGCTGGCGAAAGGGATCGAATATTGCCGCGATCGTCCGCGCATAGGGCAGGCCGGACTGACGGATGATCAGTCGATCGCCCTCAACCGCAGCGAGCGAGCGCGCCACGAAAGGCTCCAGCGCATCCCTCGCCCTGGCCAGCTCATCGCGGCGCAGCGCCGCCTGCCCCTGGCACAGCAATTGTTCGATCACCTGGCCGTTGCGCCGGTCCACTGCGCTGCGCATGATCCCACGATTGGCGGTGAGCCGCCCCTCACCCGCCAGCATGCGATAGCGCCCGCTGTTCTTCTCGTTCTGCGCGAGCAGGCCGGGGAAACTGCTGATCGCCGAGCTGCCCAACCCGATCAAGTTCTCTGCGCTATCGTCGGTGAAGCCCTGGAAATTGCGCCGCAGTGTCCCGTCCATCACAGCATGCGCCAATGGATCGCCGCCCGGCCGCGCAAAGTGATCGAACCCGACCGGCAAATATCCATGGGTACAGAGATATTCATAGCCGAGCGAGGCCATGGCGAAACGTTCGGCCTGATCGGGCAACTGACTGGCGTCGATCACCTTCTGGCGCGGGACGATATGCGGGACATGGGCATAGCCAAACAGCGCCACGCGATCCGCGCCCAGCACCCGCGTGCGATGAAGCGTATCGAACAGATCCTCGCGCGTCTGGCCGGGCAAGCCATACATCAGGTCGAAATTGAGCGAGCTGACCCCGGCGCCGCGCAGCCAGTCGACCGTCTGCACCACCACATCTTCCCCCTGGACCCGACCGATCGCCTGCTGGCAATGCGCGGCAAAGGTCTGGACCCCCAAGCTGGCGCGCTGAACCCCGGCCATGCCAATGGCCCGCGCCCATTCGGCACTCATTGTGCGCGGATCGAGCTCGATCGAGAGTACCGGATCCACGCAGCGGAATTTCGCATGCAGGGCATTGACCAAAGAAAGAAATTCCTCTGGAGCAATGGCATTAGGGCTGCCCCCGCCAAAAGCGATCCGGCGCACCCTCGTATCGCGCGGCAAGAGCGCAGCAACCGTCTCAATCTCACAATGCAGGGCTGCGAGATAGGATTCGAGCCGTTGGCGCCGCGCAGAATGTCCGGTATTGCAGCCGCAATAGAAACAGATTTTCTCGCAGAAGGGGATGTGGAGATAGAGCGAAACGTCGCCCTCCACCCCCTCGATCGCCTCGCACAGCCGCGCCGGTTCGATTTCGCCGAAGTCGGCGGCGGTGGGGAAACTGGTGTAACGCGGTACCGGCGTTGCCAGCAGGTAAGGGTAATAGGGCCACATATGAGCCGAATGGCGGCTCAGCAGATACCCGTCATTGCGCCAGATCAAATTTCTTTCGGCAGTTTCCCGCGTGACAGCCTTTCATCGCGCAGGGCGCGGGTTGGTCCTTCCCGCTATCATTGAGCGGAATATTGATCGTGCCGCCATTGCACAGGGCCGCGACGATCGATTTCTCCTGTGCGGGAGGTGGTCCCACCATCATCGGAACCATGGCGATCAGGCCGAGCAATACGGGGTTCATTCGTCTTCCTCGTCAATCAGGATCCGGTGGGCGGCCCCATCCAGATCTTCGAACTGGCCGTTGCGCATGGCCCAGAAGAACACCACCAGGCCGAACAGCCCCATTCCCAAGGCGATCGGGATCAGGATCGAAAGCCCGCTCATTCCGCCGCCTTCGCCAGTCGTAAGGAATTGCTGACCACCACAACGCTGCTCAATGACATGGCGATCGCCGCGATCATCGGCGTGACCATTCCCGCCAACGCCAGCGGCACCGCCAGGACGTTATAGCCAATCGCAAAGGTGAAATTCTGTCGCACAATCCGCATGGTTTCCCGTGCCACCTTGATCGACAGCACCACCGGCTCAAGCCTCTCGCCAATGAATACGGCATCGGCTGCCTGCTGGCTGGCGTCGCTAGCACTACCCGGCGCTATCGAAGCATGGGCAGCCGCGAGCGCGGGCCCATCGTTGAGGCCATCGCCCACCATCAGCGGCAAATGCCCCTGCGCCTTGAGATTTTCCAGTGCGGCGAGCTTGTCTGCTGGCGCGACGGACCCACGCCCAAACATGCCCAATTTGCGCGCGACATCTGCGACCGCCTCGGTTCGGTCACCCGAAATAATCTGGCTCTCGACACCCAGTGCCGCCAGTTCGCCAATCGCATCGCGCGCGTCCGGGCGCAGCGGATCTGAAAAGAGCAGCGTCCAGCGACGGTCACCGATCCGCAGTTTCGTGGCGAGCGCGGCATCCGCGCTGTTCGCCCTTTCGAGCGCGACTTCCTCGCCCTGCCAGCGCCCGCGCAATCCCCGCCCGCTCTCTTCGTGAACATCATCGACATGCACCGGCGCAATGCCTTGAGCCTGGATCGCACGGGTCAATCCCCGGCTCAGCGGATGACGGCTTGATTGCGCCAGCCCCAACGCCACAGCCTTCGCCTCGTCGTCAAGACCGGCAAGGTCCGGCCGCGGCTCACCCAAAGTCAGCGTGCCGGTCTTGTCGAACAGCGCTATATCCGCCTCCGCCAGTCGCTCGAGCGCGCTGCCATCCTTGACCAGCAGGCCCCGCTTGATCAGCGCGCCCGAGGCCACGACCTGCGCCGCCGGAACCGCGAGGCCCATGGCGCATGGGCAGGTAATGATCAGCACAGCGATCGCGATCACCAGCGATTGGTGCCAACCCGCCCCAGCGATCATCCAGCCGATGAAGGCCAACGCCGCAAGACTGTGAACCGCGGGCGCATAGAGCCGCGC
>SBHJ01000002.1 GCA_006226465.1 Alphaproteobacteria bacterium
TCGTGCGACCGTTTCGGAAACCCCCGGGGCGCGTTGCAGGTCTTCCAGCGAGGCCGCGCGGACTTTCCCCGCCGTGCCGAAGTGCAGCAGCAGCGCACGCTTGCGGGCCGGGCCGATGCCCGGAATCTCGTCCAGCGGTGAGGCCTGGATCGCGCGGCTGCGCTTGGCCCGGTGCGCGCCGATGGCATAGCGGTGCACCTCGTCGCGCAGGTTCTGGAGATAGAACAGCAACGGCGAATTGGTGGGCAGCGTCTTTTCACGCCCGTCGGGGAAGTGGAACACTTCGCGCCCCTCGCGCCCATGGTGCGGCCCCTTGGCGATGGCAATCAGCGGCACATCCTCGATCCCCAGCTCCTCCAGCGTATCGCGCACCGAAGACATCTGCCCCTTGCCGCCATCGATCAGGACGAGGTCGGGCCACACCGCCTTGTCGCCACTGGTCTCGCGGTCGGGATCGTCTTTCAGCGCACGCTCGAACCGCCGCCGCATCACTTCGCGCATCATGCCGAAATCGTCATTCGTCTGCGCTTCGCGAATGTTGAACTTGCGGTACTGGTTCTTGAGGAAGCCATCGGGCCCCGCAACCACCATGGCGCCCACCGCCTTGGCGCCTTGGATATGGCTGTTGTCATAGACCTCGATCCGCTGCGGCGGGCCTTCCAGCTCCAGGAAGTCAGCAAGCTCGCGCTGGATCTTCGCCTTTGTACCGCTCTCCGCCATGCGCCGGTCGAGCGCCTCTGTCGCATTGCGGCTGGCCTGTTCCATCAGCCTGCGTCGTTCGCCGCGTTGCGGTACGGAGACCGAAACCTTGCGACCGGCAAGCTCGCCCAGCGCCTGCTCGACCAATTCGGCTTCGGGCAGTTCCCGATCGACCAGCACATGGGGCGGTGGCGGCACCTCTTCGTAGAATTGCAGCAGGACGTCGGACAGCACCTCTGCCTCGTCGACATCCTTGGTGTGGGTGGGGAAGAAGGCGCGGTGGCCCCAGTTCTGCCCGCCGCGGATGAAGAATGCCTGGATGCCGACCTGCCCACCCTTGGCCGCAAGCGCGAAGACGTCGGCGTCGCCCAGCCCCTGCGCGTTGATCGCCTGCGAACCCTGGATGAAGGTTGCCGCGCGCAGCCGGTCGCGCAGGATTGCGGCGGTTTCGAAGTCGAGCTCCTCCGCCGCCTTGGCCATCTGCGCCTCAAGGTCCTGCTGTACCTGCCCCGATTTGCCCGAAAGGAAGGCCTTGGCCTGGTCGACCAGCACGGCATAATCCGCCTCGCCGATCCGCCCCACACAGGGCGCAGAGCAGCGCTTGATCTGGTAGAGCAAGCACGGTCGGTCGCGGCGGCTGAAGAAGCTGTCGGTGCAGCTGCGCAGCAGGAACAGCTTCTGCAGCGCGTTGATTGTGGTGTTGACGCTGCCCGCGCTGGCGAAGGGGCCGTAGTAATTGCCCTTGGCCTTGCGCGCGCCGCGATGCTTCATGATCCGCGGAAAGTCATGCTCGGCGCGCAGCAGGATGAAGGGGAAGCTTTTGTCGTCGCGCAGATGGACGTTGAAGGGTGGGCGGAAGCGCTTGACCAGCTGCGCCTCGAGCAGCAGCGCTTCGGCCTCGCTGTTCGTCGTGACGATCTCCATGCTGCGCGTCTGGCTGATCATCCGCAACGTGCGGTTGGGCAGGCCGTTGACCTGGGTATAGTTCGCCACCCGCGCCTTGAGGCTGCGCGCCTTGCCGACATAGAGCACATCGCCGCGCGTATCGAGCATGCGATAGACACCGGGCACGGGTTTCAGCGTCTTCACCGTCGCGCGAATCGCGGCGACCCCCGCTTCCAGATCGGGCTGCGCAGAGGCGACGGTATAGGTCGCCCGCTCCTCGTTGAAGCGTTCGGCCCCTCTCGGGTCATGCGGGGAACCTGCCTTGGCGCGTGACATAGCGGCGGAGATACGAATCTTGCGCGCAAATGGCAAAGCCGCGAAGGGGCAATAGTGGATTACGATGCGATCATCCTTGGTGGCGGTGCTGCCGGCCTGATGTGCGCGGCGCGCGCGGGGCAGCGCGGCAAACGCGTGCTGGTGCTCGAACGGGCTGAGAAACCCGGCAAGAAGATCCTGATTTCGGGCGGCGGACGCTGCAATTTCACCAATGTCCACGCGGGCCCGGCCAACTACCTCTCGGCCAACCCGCACTTCGCCAAGAGCGCGCTGGCGCGATACACTCCGCACAATTTCCTCGAGCTGGTCGAACGTTACGGCATCGCCTGGCACGAAAAGACGCTGGGCCAACTGTTCTGCGACGGTTCGGCGCTGCAAATCCTCGACATGTTGCTGGCCGAATGTGTGAAGGGCGATGTCGAGCTGCGATGCGGCGAGGAAGTGGCTTCGGTTGCACATGAGGGCACATACGCCATCACCACGCAGACCGGCGCCTACTCTGCTCCCGCGTTGGTCATCGCCACCGGTGGCCCTTCGATCCCCAAGATGGGCGCAACCGGCTTTGCCTATGACCTTGCGCGACAATTCGGCATGAAAGTCGTCGAGCCGCGCCCTGCTCTCGTCCCGCTGACCTTGGGCGGCGACGAAGTGCTGTTCCGCGAGATTTCGGGCGTTTCCGCCCCGGTCGTGGCCAGCGCCAACAAGACCAGCTTTGCCGAAGCGGCGCTCTTCACCCATCGCGGGTTATCGGGTCCGGCGATCCTGCAAGTGAGTTCTTACTGGCGGCCGGGCGACCCGGTTACAGTCAATTTCCTCCCCACCGAGCCGGTGGATTGGCTGCTCGAAAGCAAGCGGGACACCCCCCGCGCCGCGCTGAGACCCCTGCTTCGTGAGCGCCTGCCAGATCGATTGGCCGATATTCTTGCGGATAAACTCGGCTTGGCCATGGAATTGGGCAATGCGCCCGACAAAGCGCTGCGCGCGGCGGAGGATCAACTCAGACACTGGACATTCCACCCCAACGGCAGCGAAGGCTTTGCCAAGGCAGAAGTTACCGTTGGTGGCATTTCGACCGCTGAGCTCAGCTCCAAGACCATGGAATCGAAGAAGAATCCGGGCCTCTACGCGATCGGCGAGGCGGTCGATGTGACCGGCTGGCTGGGCGGATACAACTTCCAATGGGCGTGGGCCTCGGGCGTTGCGGCGGGCGAGTCCATCTAGCCCGCCACTCCTCGATGCCTTAGCGGAAGGTATTGACGGCCACGGCAAGTTGACCGCGAGCCGCCATCTGTTAGCATCTGCAGCAAATGGACCTGTACAAAGCAGGCCATGCGGGAGAACAGGATGCGCCAACTCCAGGGCATGGATGCCAGCTTCGTTGCGCTCGAAACGCG